>JANMDS010000018.1:0-7498 GCA_031376405.1 Betaproteobacteria bacterium | reverse complement strand
CGCGCCGCGACGGGTGCACGTTGCGCTTAAAAACGATGCGTTGCCCGCTGCACAGCGGGTGGCAGCGGGGGACATCGTTGTTGCGCTCGGACGACGCGGGGTGCGCTTTGACCCGACGCAAGGCGCAATCGAGTGGAACGTGATCGAGGGGGGGGCAGCCCAACGCGCCCGAGTAGATTTGGTGAGCGCAGGCGATGGCGACGCGGTGTTTAAGGTGCGTGCGCCATGATGGAACTCTCGACCATTTTGTGGTGGTGGCTGCCCACGGCACTCATCGCGGGCGTGCTGGCAAAGCGGCTCCCTAACGCGGGATTAAGGTGGCCGATAGCGCTGGCCGCGTGGATCGGCGCGACCGGCGCAATCGGCACGGTGGCGCTGACGCTGCACGTTCCCATAAAAGGCATACGTCTAGCGGTGGCGGCGCTGCTGATTGCGTGCGGGGTGTGGCTTTTCAATCAGCGCCGAATGGGGTCCGAAAAAGAGCCGTTTTCTGGGAGATATTCTGCAAAAAGTGGTTTTTTTACGCCGCAGGTATTGAGCCTGTTGAGCATTGCGCTACTACTCGTTTTGATCGCAACACTCCTTTGGACAGCGCTTAGCAGCGGTGGTGGAAGCGCCGAGTTTTTTGCGTACAGCGCCAGCGCTCGAAGCGCTGTTTTAGAAGGCGGCAACTCTACAAACATTCTGAACGGAAATTTACATTCTCTTTTAAGCGAGGGTGTCGTAGCGTTCCCCGCTGCTGTGCAATATGCCACCGCCGTGCTTTCTGGAACGTGGGCACAATGGCCGGCGAAGCTGCCGCATGCGCTGATCTGGATTGCAGCGCTTAGTTTTACGCTTTCGCGTTTGCGAGAGGCGCGGCTGCCGCTTGCTGGTGCTGTATTGTTGGTAATGTTAGTGTTGCTGCTTCCTTCGTTCATTACGCTCGTCGGGCGTGGCTCCGATTTCGCTTGGATTTCGGCCTGCGCGCTGGCGTGCTCCGCTGCGTGGCTCACGCCGCGCCGCGGCAATTTTGCCCTTGCCTTTGCCGCGCTAGCGTTCGGGTGGAACCCTTGGTTAGGCTGGCCCCTCGCGCTGAGCTGCGCGGTGTTTTCCCTTGCGCTTGAAGCCCCTGAGCGATGGCGCAAGCGGATTGTTTACAGTTATATTGGTATCGCATTCGTCGCTACGATGCTGGTTTTGCAAAGCGAGACATTTTTACCGAACACCATGGCAAATTGGTTTCGGAGCCCGATGCAATCGCCCGTATGGAGTGGGCAATCACTCTGGCAGGGCGCAGCGGTAGTTGCCTGTGCAGCGGCGGCATTTTGTGCGTTATTCACGCTGGCGCGCAAGCATTCCACGCTAGCGTTAGCATGGTACTTCGCGACAGCGTTGTTGCTCGTCATCGCCACGCTTCGTGCTATACCGAGCGCACTCGGCGCAACCGATAGTGCGCTTGATCTGGCGTTGGTTTTGTTTGCGCCCGCTCTCATTGTTGTCGCGCTAGGCGCCGCGAGCCAAACCATTTATACGCTTAGCGATTACCGTCTTGGTGTATCCGCCCCAATTTCGGCCACTGCGGTAGCCGAAGAAAAAGCGCCCGATGTCGCGCTCACACTACTGCTCGATTTGGAGCAAATGCGTGCGCAACTTCTTCGTGCGTATGAAGCATTCGGGCGTAGCGAATTTGCACCAGCCAGCGCTTTGGCGGAAGAAGTGTTGCAATCCGATTCAAACCATCCAGATGCCCATCACCTACTCGCACTCATCGCGCTACAAGAAGACCGCCCTGGCGATGCCCTCCGCTCGGTACAACGCGCGATTGATGTGTTCCCCGAGCACGCGCTATTTTTCCTAACGGTGGCGGACATTTACGGTAGTCAACAGCGCTGGGCGGAGCAAGCAGAAGCGTTGGCCACAGCATCCAAACTTGAACCTGCCGATGTATCCATCAAAACAAAGCTGCTGCTGGCGAAGCGAAAAGCGCTCATGGCGCAAGCACAAAAAGCACAGGCAGATCAATCGGGAACAAGTCAAGCGGGCGGTCAGTATGAGATTCAAGTGCGGGGCACAAGCAAGCCTTAAAGCGTTTGAACGCTTGGTTGTGTGGGAACGCCTTGTGGACGGGAAATCATCCACCGCAAAGTGGCTGTTGCTGAGAGGCCTGAACGCATCGCCCTAGCCGAGAAACTCGATTGCGCAGGTCGCGCTCCGCGCACAAGAAAAAGACCGGTTTGTACGTTTACATGAACCACGACACAACGGGTGTCTCGTGTGGGAAGTGCGCAATCAGGTGTAACGCGAGGTGCTCACTATTACTTGTTATTTTTCGGGCCCGAAAGCGCTAGCAACTTTTAGCTTTCTCGTGCGCTCTGCGTCCGCGAAGCAAAATTCTTGACGTAAAAAAAGGAGCCGAAGCTCCTTTTTTTCAGATCGCGAAGACTTACTTCTGCTTGCGACGTAGACCCAAGGCTACCAAGCCAGCGCCGAGGAGCAAAGGAATTGCTGGAACTGGAACCTTGTTGAGGTTAGTTACATTCAAGCCGAGGGAATCAAGCTGAACGTCCCAATCCGAAGAGCCGGTGATCCGCAGCTCAAGTGTGCCGCCTGCTGCCAATTGGGCGATCGGTGCATTGAACGATACTAATTTGTTTATGGTGCTTGGAGCGATAATGTTGTTGCTAATCAAGGCACCATTAAAGTAGAACGCCAAGTTAGTTGGCTCGCCGTCAGAGCGGATTACTAAAAAGTCGAAGCTGCCGATTGCATTTGCAGGAATGAAACCTGCTGCAAGGTTCCAGCGTACGGCAACTTGGCTGTCCGTGCCGGCGCCGTTGGATACGTTTAATTGACCGCCGATTACACGTGCGTTCATTCCGGATTGGAATGGATCGGCGAGCAGGTTCGAGCACAAAGTGCGCGCAGAGTTGGTATCACAAACCGCATCGGGTGCAGTTGTTGCCAAACCACTAACTGTCGTGTCAGTAATTGGGCCTTGGTTTACGGAAAAATCGTCGATGGTAATGAGTGCTGCGTTCGCTACAGATACGCAGGCAACAGCCGCGAGTGCGGTTAAAAGCTTTTTCATGGTTAACTCCATTTATTAGTTGAATTCCTAGCGGTGGATACAAAGCAGAAGTTGTGCCAGAACGGTAACTAATTGATTTTGTTAACTTATGATACTTCGCGCTCTTGCGACATGTAAATGATTTCGACAGATTATCAGGTCAAAAACGCCCGCAATTTCCGTTTAAATTCTGGACTCACGCTACGCTCAACAAAGCGACCTAGACGACTATGCCGATAGGCTAAGGCATTTCGCGCCAAATAGAGTAGCGCTTGTCTCGGAAGTTGGCGACTAATTTTCGTATCGCCGTTATCGCGCGAATCAGATGGTGCGGTGGTGACTAACCATCGTTCCGGTGACAGCGGCAAGAGGGTTTTCCAAATAAAACGCGCTTCACCTGACGCATTGAATCGATCCGATGCAGTAATTTCCTGCTCCACCAACTTTGCGCCTCGCGCGGCTTTTTGCGCATGGTTTGACATTTCCGCGGGCACGCAGCGCGCTAACGCAAGGTCAATCCAGGCATCGATTGCGCTGAGTTCCGGTACGGGCGCGACCCAGCCGCCGTCGCAAGTCCGCACGCGCTCTGGGAGAGTGCCCACATCCGCCACTAACGGGGCGTAGCCCGCTAGCCAGACTTCCGAGAGCGTATAGCCGTAGGTTTCCGGGCCCAGCGCCGGAAAGAGCACGAGCGAGGTGTCGTAGGCGCTAAGTAAGCTCGGCAGTGCCTCGGGAGAATAGCGACCGTGGACGACGAAGTGGCCGTCTTCGCGAACGCTGGGGTGAAACTGCCGATCAAGGTAGCCAATGAGCACGATGCGCGCGGGTAATTTGCGTTCACGCAGGCGCTTGCCGATGGCCTCGACGTTGCGCGCGCCTTTAAGCGGCCCCACCGCGCCCACGACGGTTAAAGTGTAGGAGATATTGCCGGAAAGCGGGCTCATTTGCGCCGCAGGTATTGGGGAGAATTCGCTCGTATCTTTAGCGTACGTCGCGTGCGGAATGGTGGTGATTGCAATATTTTTGAAATACGACTGGGTGGTGCGCGCGGTGAAATCCGAAGGCGCGATAACTTGCGCCGCTTTCGCGAGCAAGGCGGCGTTGGCCTCCCGCCAGTGCTCCACTTTCACCCGAGGCGCGTGCGGGTGACTATCGATACAACGTTGACACGTATCGAGATTGGTTTGCGCGTTGCAGTAGGCATCGTCGCTATTGAGTAAATGCACCGCGGGGCAGGCGTAATAAAAATCGTGCAGTGTCACCCGATACGGCAGCGCGGTTTGGGCAAGCGCGAGCAAAAGACCATCGCGGCAAGCAGAAATATGGTGAACGTGAATTAAATCAATGGCAAAGCGCGCGCAGACGCCATCGAAAAAATCTTTCCACAACTCATCTTGTCGATGGTCGATCTGAAGTGACTGTACCGGCACTCCAGCGGCATGATCTTCAATCGTCCAGCGTTCGCCCAACGCGAGCAGCACGTAATGCCGCGCGCCAACTTGCATCTGCACCAAATCGCGAGCGTGGCGCTCTAGGCCACCATCCTTGCCATGAAGAATATGCAGCACACCGGGCTTTTCGGATTGCGAAAGCGCCGCATAGCGTGAGCGCAATGCGTTGCGATACGGCGCAATCGGGTCACGTTTAATGAAACGCTGAATATCCAAATCGTAGCCAGGGTGCTTGGCGTTAAGCTTACCAATATTGGTGGACACCAAGGCTTGCTTGGCATCGGTAAACGATTGACTACCCTTATGCATCACATACGCACTGGTGCACAACACGTTGCGCCAGCCCGCTTTCAGCGCCCGCTGACACCAATCATTTTCTTCACCGTAGCCACGGCCAAATGTTTTTTCATCAAACTCACCAATCGCCACAATCGCGGCTCGGCGCATAAGCATGCAAAAGCCCACGCCTGTTGGTAAATCGGGCCAATTCAAATCGGAAATATCGGCGCACGCCTGAGCCATCAGGGCGACCTCTGTAGCGGTGAGCACAGGGTTTGCTTGTAACCACACGGGCACACTGGCAATTTCAGCGTTGTTGGAAAAAGGCGTAACCGTAGCGATATTCGCAGCACTCCCCAAGCAAGCTCGCATCGCAGTGAGCCAGCCAGGAGTCACAATCGTATCGGAGTTAAGCAGCAGCACATCGTGCGTCGTTTCGCGAAACGCGCGGTTTACTGTGGCGGTGAAACCCAAATTTTTTTCGTTGAAAAGTATGCGCACCTGCGGCGCACTCGCCGTGATTTCGGCGAGCAAAACTTTTACCCGCGCGTCGGGCGAGCCATCGTCGATAAGGGTGAGCTGATATGCGCTCGGATCGGTATGCGCAAACACGCTCTCGAGGCACGCCCGCAAATCATCTGGAGCGTTATAAATCGGGACAACGATATCAATCAAAGCTTAGCTCGACAATTTGGTACGCACCCAGCCGCGCAGTGTTTTGAGGTGCGCGTTTTGTGCTTCAAGCGCGTGCAAATGTGCTTGCAGGGCATTGGCACTTATTTCACTTTCCGTTCGCAATGCGTTGAGCGCCTGCTCGGCATCGGAAGCGCGGCTATTAACGGCGGATAACTGCCCGTCGCGCTCAATAATTATCCGCTCTCGCTCGGTGATCAGCGTCTCTAGGTGCGCCACGTGACGCGCGCGCTCAACCAGCTGCGTATCGCGCTCGCTGATGATTGCTTCGTGCGCGAGCATGTTTTTTTCGAACGTATCGGCACGCGCGGTAGCCTGCGCAATATCTGAACTCAATAATTGCACATGCCTATCTTGTGCTGCGCGCAGTGCATTGAGCGCCCGCCCAGCCTTCTCGTAGTCACCCGACATCGGCCAGCCACAGTGCACTGCAATGGTTGTCCCCGCGGGGTACTGACCCGTTGGCAGCGCCAACCACGGCTCATCATTTGAAAATAATAACGCACCATCAGATTGCATCGCATCGGGGCTCAGTTCGCACTGAGCCAGCGCAATGTCCTGCGCAGTGCCCACGCCAGTTTGCACAACGAGTTTGTGCAGATGCATGTAGCCTGGGCGATCTGCGAGCCGGATGCGCACGTACGTTGCCGCTTCGGGCAATTTCCACTGCAACACTTGTGCGTCGCTGCCGATTTCGCCAAACACGGTCGCGCCACGCTCAAAGGAAATGGCTTCCGGCTGCGCGGCCCACATCAAACGTGCAGCAAACTGGGGTGGGCCTGCGGCTGCCGCATCCACCGTCGGCATACCCGTTTTTAGGCGAACCTGCGGCACACACTCACACAGCAATTGATACGCCCGACGATTGGGGTGATTGCAGACGAAATCGCGCACGGCAGGCGGCCAGGTTTCGAGCCGCGTATGGAACTCTGCTTCGTACAAATCTTTACCGACTTCACCACGCCATGTTACGCCCCAGCCAGCTTTCGAGAGCACTTCTTCAAGCGTAGTGCGGGTGAAGAACCGTAGGTGCGTGTGATCCAGCAAGCCCTCAGCGCGGTAGCGGAAATCATCTTCCAACAAGCCGAAAATCATTCCGGCGTAGGCGATATTGGGCAGCGAAATGAGTAATTTTCCCTCAGGCTTTAAGCGCCGCAGAAGCGCTTGCAGCGCGCGCTCGGGGAAACGCAAATGTTCCAGCACATCTGCCGCGATAATCGCATCGTAGCGGCGCGCGGGCCAGAGCGCGTTCCAATCGAGCGTATCTAAATCGGCAACGTGTAAATCGCGGCAATAGGGCTTGGCTTTTTGGGCCATGTTGGCATCGATTTCGATTGCGTCAACCTTACATTGCAAGGCTTCTTTCAAGATGCGCGTGAAGTAACCCGATGCGGGACCGAGCTCCAGTACTTCGCTGCCGCGCACCATGCGCGCGGAGAGCTTAGAGAGCGATTCGGCGTGTGCGGAAAAAACGTCGCGGCTATAGGTGTGCGCTGTGCTCATCGTTGGGCAGGCGCAAATGCGCGCGCAATACGGCTGAAAAAAGAGGCCGCTTTGGGGGAGATATTTGTTGAAAAGGAGCCTTTTTGCGCCGCAGGTATTTCAGTTTTTTCAGCACCGGCAAACTTACGCGCGTGCAAAATGCGCGCCGGTACGCCCGCCACCACCATGCGCGCCGGTACATCGTGGGTCACCACAGCGCCCGCCGCGATCACCGCACCTTCACCAATGGTTACGCCTTGCAATACGATTGCGCCCGCGCCAATCCATGCGCCGCGATGGATGTGAATGGGTGCATGGGTAATGCTGTTTTTGCTGATGAGCACATCTTCGTTGTGAATGCCATGTCCGGCGGAAAGCAGCTTCACATGCGGGCCGAGCAGTACGTCGTCGTCAATCGTAAGCCCACCCTCGCCGGATAAATAACACTCAACATTAACCAGCACGCGGTGACCAATGCGAATGCCTGCGTCTTGCGACAAACCCACATCGCCCACAACCAAACGCACCCGATCAAACAACACGC
>JANMDS010000016.1:0-3331 GCA_031376405.1 Betaproteobacteria bacterium | reverse complement strand
TTCTTAACATGGGAGTCGGTGAGGCGGTCGGTGATAAAAAGATTTTGGAGCATGCTGTCTCCGACATGGTGAAAATTGCAGGTCAAAAACCCGTGGTTACAAAAGCCAAGCGCCCGATTGCGGGGTTCAAAATCCGCGAGGGCTATCCGATTGGGTGCATGGTAACGCTGCGTAACAACCAAATGTATGAATTCCTCGACCGGTTCGTCAGCGTAGCCTTGCCTCGAGTTAGAGACTTCCGAGGAATCTCTGGCCGCGCATTTGACGGTCGCGGCAACTACAACATTGGTGTCCGAGAGCAGATAATCTTCCCAGAGATTGAGTACGACAAGATTGATGCGGTGCGCGGAATGAATATCTCCGTCGCAACGACAGCAAAAACAGATGAGGAAGCCAAAGCACTTCTGGCGGCCTTTAAATTCCCGTTCCGCAACTGAGGCTGCAATGGCAAAACTTGCTCTCATAAATCGTGAAGTCAAGCGTGCGCGCTTAGTAAAAAAGTTCGCAGCAAAGATGACTTCTTTGAAAGAAACCATCGCTTCGGGAACGGCTAGCGATGATGAAAAAATGTCCGCACGCGCTGAGCTTCAAAAGCTGCCGCGCAACGCGAACCCGACGCGGCAACGTAATCGCTGCGCGTTAACAGGGCGTCCGCGTGGCGTATTCCGTAGGTTCGGTTTGGGTCGCATCAAGATTCGTGAGATCGCGATGCGCGGTGAAATTCCTGGTCTAACCAAGGCCAGTTGGTAAGGAGAGTCGGCAATGAGTATGTCTGATCCGATTTCTGATATGTTAACTCGTATCCGCAATGCCCAGATGATGGACAAACCTGCGGTACGGATGCCATCTTCGAAAATTAAAGTTGCTATCGCTAAAGTACTGAAGGATGAGGGTTATATTGATGCCTTCATTGTCAGTTCTGATGCGAAGCCTGAGCTTGAGCTTACGCTGCGCTACTATGCGGGGCGTCCAGTTATAGACCGTATTGAGCGTGTTAGCACGCCTGGGTTACGCATTTATCGCGGGCGTGGAGAATTGCCCTCAGTCATGAATGGTCTGGGTGTCGCAATCGTTACGACGTCACAAGGCGTTATGACTGATCGCAAGGCGCGTTCTCTCGGTGTAGGTGGCGAAGTGCTCTGCACTGTAGCCTAAGGAACGAATATGTCACGCGTAGCAAAATATCCGGTTAAGCTCTCTGCAAAAGTAGAAGCCAAGGTTAACTCAAACGTTGTTGAGATAAAGGGGCCGCTGGGCACTCTCAAACGCGCCTTCAATAGTGATGTTGTGGTCACACTATCGGAAGGTGAGATAAGTTGTAAGGCTGCGTCAGAGACCAAAGCATCTAGATCAATGTCTGGTACCGCCCGCGCCTTAGTGGCAAACATGGTGACCGGTGTTGAGAAAGGTTTCGAGCGGAAGTTAGCGCTTGTCGGCGTTGGTTATCGGGCTCAAGCGCAAGGCGATAAGTTAAATCTATCCCTTGGGTTTAGTCATCCTGTCGTTCACACGATGCCTCCTGGGGTGAAGTGTGAGACACCAACCCAGACGGAAATTTTGATCAAGGGTGTTGATAAGCAGCAAGTAGGTCAAGTTGCAGCTGAGGTTCGCGCATATCGTCCACCTGAACCTTACAAGGGTAAAGGGGTTCGCTATGTGGACGAAGCCATAACGCTTAAAGAAACGAAGAAGAAGTAATCATGGATAAGAAACAAGCACGTCAGGTCCGTGCGCGTAAAACCCGCGCACGCATTGCTGAACAGCGTATTGTTCGATTGTGCGTGAATCGCACCAATACGCATATTTACGCTCAACTTATTTCTGCGGATGGAACGAAAGTTATTGCTGCGTCATCCACGGCGGAAGCGTCTACGCGAGCCCAAAACGCTAACGGGGGCAATAAATCTGCTGCTGCACTTGTTGGTGTATCGATTGCGCAAAAGGCCAAAGCTGCCGGTGTTGAACGGGTCGCATTTGATCGTAGTGGTTTCCGCTTCCATGGTCGCATAAAAGCGTTAGCTGATGCCGCCCGTGAGGCGGGGTTGCAGTTCTAAAGAGGTTACGAATGGCTAAGGTTCAACAGCAAGATAAAGACCAGGGCGATGGTCTCCGCGAGAAAATGATCTCGGTAAATCGCGTCACCAAGGTCGTAAAAGGCGGGCGTATTATGGGCTTCGCCGCGCTCACGGTTGTCGGTGATGGCGACGGGCGCATTGGTATGGGTAAGGGTAAATCAAAAGAAGTACCCGTGGCGGTTCAAAAAGCGATGGAAGCGGCACGTCGCAACATGATCAAAGTAAACCTTAAAAAAGGTACTGTTTATCACACCGTAGAAGGTCGTCATGGCGCTACGCGAGTCTTTATCCAGCCCGCTTCAGACGGTACGGGCATCATCGCCGGTGGCGCGATGCGAGCGGTTTTCGAAGTGGTGGGCGTAACGAATGTATTAGCGAAAACTTTCGGTTCAACTAATCCATACAACGTTGTACGGGCGACATTGAATGCGTTAGAGGGTGGTTACTCTCCGGCAGAAGTTGCGGCGAAACGCGGTCTTACAGTTGAGCAGTTGGTAGAGGCTTAATCATGTCAAGCAAACAATTTAGCGTTACATTGGTTAAGAGTCCTAATAGCTGTCGTAAAGAGCACCGAGCGTCTGTACGCGGCCTCGGCTTGCGGAAAATCGGCCAGACAGTTACGGTAAACGATACGCCTGCCATTCGTGGCATGGCTCTTAAGGTAGCGTACTTAGTGCGCGTGGAAGGCTAGTATGCATTTAAACACTATCAAACCCGCCGACGGTTCAAAAAAGAACCGCAGGCGCGTGGGCCGAGGTATTGGCTCCGGACTCGGGAAAACGTCCGGTCGCGGACACAATGGACAAAAATCTCGCTCTGGCGGATTCCATAAAGTGGGTTTCGAAGGAGGTCAAATGCCTATTCACCGTCGCCTGCCGAAGCGCGGCTTCGTCCAGTTGGGTGATCACCTACGTGCACAGGTGCGCCTCGGGGATTTAGCGCGTACTACAGGTGGAGTGGTTGATGTACTTTCGCTCAAAGCTGCTGGACTGATTTCACACAGCGTCGTATCGGTCAAGGTCTTTTTGGCCGGTAAGCTTGATGCTCCTGTAAAAACATCGGGCTTGAGTTTCACTAAAGGCGCTTTGGCTGCGCTAGTCGCCGCTGGCGGGGCATCGGAGTAACCACGCGTGGCATCAAATCCCGCTTTGAAGACAGGCGATAAATATGGTGATCTACGTCGTAGGTTGCTGTTCCTGCTCGGGGCACTTATTGTGTATCGAGTCGGCACACATATTCCGGTACCTGGAATCAAC
>JANMDS010000569.1:0-6751 GCA_031376405.1 Betaproteobacteria bacterium | reverse complement strand
CATACAAGGAAGTGCGTCGAATCCTGCTGGCACGTTCTCCGGCGCAACTGAGCGTCAAGAGGCTTGAGTTGGGTGCGAAAGCGCGTCAACCAAGTGCGGATAAATCCTATGCGCGATTATGCGCAACTTTTTAGGAACAGCAAAACAATGAGAACGGAACCCCTAACGGTGGAAGCGGTGGACGAGTTTCTTAATAGTGTCGGCTCCAACGACGTGGCGCGGGTAAACGCGTACTTGGGCAGCGGGATGGACCCCAACGTCGATCATGGCACTGCGCTAACCATTGCCGTCGGTCGTGGATTCGGAGATATTTCGAAACAGCTAATTAGCTACGGCGCAACCGATCGGGCAAGCGGCGGACTGGCATTGTCGATCGCCGCTGGGCTCAACTGCACCTTTGATGTGCGACTTATCTTGAGTGTACCTGGTGCGCCGACCCCTTCGATGTGTTCGCGCGCACTTGTTGCAGCAATTCGGGCGAATGGCGATAAAGCATTGGATATCGTTAACGATCTCTTGAAAGCGGGAGCGTCGCCCTCGAAAGGCGTTCGGGGCGCAACGGACACCGCTCTTGAGGTTGCGCTTGGGCTCGGAGCCTGGCGCTGCGTGTGGGCGATGCTGGATCGGGCAGCCTAGCAGAAATTTCAACTCCTTGCATCTGAGGGGTAACGTGTGTAGCATAGTACACATAAACATGAATATTCAAACAGGGGCAAAAAAACGTGGTTCTATACGTTTCATTGCGGGGCATTCAGGATCAAAGCGGACGCTGGCTCTCGCGGAACAATACTAGCGACTCGTCTTCAGCTAAGGTACTTTACGACTCTATATTGAGCCGCTATCACGAAGTGGATCGCGTGAGTGAGTTTGTTTTTCGATTCAATGCAACCGAGTTGTTCGGCGTATCACTGGGTGCGCGGGTGCCAGAATGGGCTGCCAACGCGATATATCGTGTTGCGCCACATTCGACGCTCGACGGCCGAGCATTTATGCTAACCAGTGTCGATACGCTTGCCCCGCCGCGCTTGGCGCCAGACGCTATTCCAGCCACTTTCTACGAAGGGGTTCTAAAAAATCCAGCGGTACGCGGCGGACTTGTGTTTATAGCGGGCGATGAACACAGTAAGGCTGACTCTGTTGCGGTGGCCGTTGCCAGTTTTTTGGGTGAAACCCGTGGAACGAAGGTGCTTTTGTCAGAACAAAGCCCAATGCACGTTTATGATGAAGATCGCTATCCGAACGTGAGTCAAATCGGGAATGAAAGCGTCGGTTTTTTTGATACGTTAGCGAGGACACCGCCGCCAGCGACGGTTGAAGAGCAAAGCAGTGTTGTGTTTATTTCTAACGTATTTGGCCGAGATGCAATGGCGCAGCGAGCACTTCACCTTGCGATGGCCGGATATCTGGTAATTGTCACTGTACCCCAGCTCGGGAAACCAGAAAAAGTGCTCGAACAGTTTGCGGGCTACGCTGGTTATCGCGAAGTTTTTCTCGATCGAGACACCATACTACATACCGTTGGCGTTCTGATGCAGGAACCCGCGCGAACGAGAATGCAAACGAAATGGGTATTTCACCCCATAACAGATGCGATCCGGGAGCAATTTAGCGACGATTCGGAATCCTGGTCACCCGCAGACGCGTACGAACGCACCGGCCATTTGATGACGGCGCGCGGGCACTCCGCTACGGTTTTTGATATGTCAAGCTCTGCACGCGCGTTGCGCTCCGTACCACCTGTTGGCGAGCGCATCTAAGTCGTAATCGCTGCTCAATTGTGCCGCTTACCTCGCCTGCCCCCTCAAGGGATCTCAACAACACCTTAGAGGATACGCGCTCGGCCTCACAAGTCGTTCGCGCAGAATTAAAAAATCCTGATGTAGCGTGCGTCCTGATGGTTGCAATCGCCATCCTCGCCGTGTGGCTGTCACACCTTCTCATCCCACTTTCGCTTTGCATCGGTGCCGTGTACCTCAACGCCACAGCTAAAGAAAACGAGTATCCGCTTTTTAGTCCGCACGCAAAGTCAAGTCCGGCTATTTTTTTCTTGGGCAACGCAGCAAGAAATCGCGGCTGGAAAAATGAACAATGCTGGATAACCGATTCGGCTCTTCGCCAGCACCACATTGTCTACGGAACCTCCGGTGCCGGTAAGACGGAAATGCTTTTAGGTATCCTCTTCAACTCATTGTGTTGGGGGTCGGGCCTGAGTTTCTTTGATGGAAAAGGTACCCCAGAGTTCTTCTACAAAGCCTACGCGACGGCGTTGAAATTTGGGCGTGCGGAAGATGTCCTGGTCTTTAACATGATGACGGGTAACTCTGACTTGGCAATCGCCACGCCCGAGCGCGTTTCCAATACTGCGTCGCTATTCGCAACCGGCGCTGCGCCGTTCCTGACCGAAATGATTGATGGTATGTTGCCCGCAGCGGGCAGCGACCCGATGTGGAAAGATCGAGCCGTCTCTTTGCTTTCGGCCTGTATGTATATCGCGGTAGCCGACCGCGATCGCCTTGGCCAGCCGTTCTCGCCATCGGTGCTGCGTGACCAAGTGAAATTGCCAACGGTTGTCAAGAATGCTAAACGCACAGATTTACCGCCGGTAGCGTCCGCATCCATTCAGGCTTATCTCACTTCATTGCCCGGATACGATCCCAAGAAGGGAGAGCGACAAGAGGGCAAGGCGTTGGAGCAACACGGTTATCTGGAGATGCAGTTCACGAAAATCATGTCCACGTTGTCGGATACTTATGGGCATATTTTTAATGCATTGAAGAGCGAAATTGATATGCTCGATGTCGTGCTGAACAATAGGATATTGGTGTTGTTATTGCCATCACTTGAAAAATCCGGTGATGGCGCGCAATCATTGGGTACGTTGGGCATGTCGCTCATTCGTGCAATGATGGCGCAAATGCTTGGCTTCAAGTTGCAAGGTAGCGCAATGGTGAATATTGAAAATCTTCCCATGCGCGCGCTGTTCCCGTTCCCTGTTGTTTATGACGAAATTGGGTACTACATGCCAAAACAGGGCACCGCTATTCAAGCGGCCCAAGCCCGCTCACTAGGCATTACCGCGTGGATCGCGGCGCAAGATAGAACCAAGCAAGATCAGGTTTCTCGCGAAGAAACCGATGCGATCATTGGAACGACGAGGTGGAAGCACGCCCTCGCTGTCGAAAACAAGCCAACAAGCGATGTGTTCATCGAACAAGCTGGCGAAGCCGAGGTAGCCGTACGCAGTGGCCTAGAGCGCCAAAACGGGACATTTTTTACCAGCTATAAGTCTCAAGAAAACATTTCTTACGAAAAACGCGCACGAATTACCGTGAACGACATTCGTGATTTAGATCCCGGCGAAGGCATTACGCTTTTCAGAAAAAATGCGATTGCGATGAAATACTTTTATGCAAACGTGGGCATCAAGACTGTAACGAATGCCCGTGTGCATCAGTTTTTAGAAATTGCCACCCCTAGCGTGCTTGATCTCGCGCGTTCATCGGCGCAGTGGGACGAAGAGGCAAAACGGATTACCGCAGGTATGGGGCTGCTTGCTGCGGATGCGCAGGATGTTGCCGCGGACGTTACCTCGCAAGTGATTCGCGATATCGTAGAAAGCGTACGCGTGGTTTCGCAGGTAGTACGCGACGATACAGAGCGCATGGTTGCCGCGGTTGCGTTTACAGCATTGCAGCGCGCAACGCGTGCGGCCAAAGCGATCGCTTCGTCGGGTGAGCCATCCCAATCTGTCAGAGTACCGAAGGAGGTTGCGAATTCCGATACCGTGGAGGCGTTTGTAGCGCCCCAGGAAGACGCGGAATTCGCAACGGAATCTTACAGCCTAAATGATGACTTGGAGCCTACAGATCTCGGGCCGGTTCAAGAGCATGCTGGCATGTCGCAGCAAGCACCTTCGCAGGAGATTTGTCCACCGCAGACGCCGATTGCATTCGCGGCTGCATTGGCCGTGGTTGATGAGATTAAAGCGATGCAACTCGCGAATTCAGATCAAAAACCGGAAAATCATGAAAATATGCAAAGCCCACCCGAAACGCATGAAAATAGCTACAATAAGCCAAATTCCATATTTGAACGCGCGCGTGCGCTGCAAGATGCGTTAGAGATTCAAGGCTACACGCCGCCAGGAACATCAGATTTAGGTGCGGTGGTTGCCGATGTAGCGAGCGCAGCGACGGCAGACAAGTCGATGGGCTCGGAAGATGAAATGGAAGAGGTGCTGCGCATTTTGGGTGAGTCCGCGAAGCGAGCCTCTAAAAAGACAGCAGAAGAAATAAGTTGAGAACGGGGTTTCAAATGAAGATCGCATTATCTGCAATTTTTATCGCATTAGGGACTGCTGCGGTGTCGCTACCTGCTTTAGCCGCCTGCGAATCCTGTGCCGTCGATTCGGTCATTAGGGCGCCCGAGGCAACGTATTCGGTTTCTGGTGACGCGCGTACCCGACGAAATAATCGGACTGCGCAGTCGGCGGGTATCAACGCTGCGGGGTCAACAGAAAGCACAATGCTGTTTTCGGACAATTCATCTCTCGTGTATGGTACTTATGTCCCACACCGTACGTTAGGGAGGATTCACGTCGTATCAATGGATTACAACCAGCGAACGCCGATAATGAAGTCGGTAGAAATTGATGCATGCGTGTTGGCGCAGCGGATGACGAAATCTAATGGCATTACGCCATCTGATGCATCGTTAGTGCCATTCTGCATCGCAGGTACGCCAGCATTTTCGAATATCCAGCCGTCGGCGTTTCTCGCTGCGGTCGCTGCGGTGATGCGCTTGAACCGCGCACAAAATTCCTTTGTCTCCGTGTGGACTTACGAAGGCGCGGCGGCGCAGGCTTCTTCAAACGATGGGTGGGCGATGTCAAACGCCAATGTAGGCTCAAATGACGCGCTGAAACCAACCTGGTACACGTCGCAAGACCGCGCGATGGGCAACGAATATAGTGCCGCGCTTCGTCCGGCATTGACTTCTGCTGTGCGTCCTGAGTTGCGCGATCCGCCTATTGTGTTCGTGCCGTATAAGGATCAATCGCTCACGCAATTGGGCGCGATTCAAGCAGGCCAAGTGTCGGTCAATTCGGCCTCGGGCACCCGTAATACCGCGCTCGCGATCGGCAATATTGTTGCCGGATATGCTTTGGCGTCCGGGGCATCGCAAAGCGTCGGCTCCAGTGGTGATCGCTATAAAGCGGGTGCAAACAATAATCTGCTCGCGACATCAAATATGTCGAACACTATTACGCAGTCGATGGTGAACCAAGCGCTTTCGCAGCAAGCCTTCGCGACCACAACACGAACTGCTGTGACCAGCTCAGGCATGGCCGATTTGCCTACAGTGGCCGGATTGCCTCAAATTGGACAGGCGGCTAAAGCGGGCAGCGACACGCGCGGCGCGACCTTTCAAGAAGGCACGCGTTGGTCTGAAACAGACGCCCGCGTTCGTGCTGGCGCTCCAAATTAAAGGAGTCGTCGAATGAATCCAAAAAACAATTGCCCGAACACGTACTGGGTCGCAAAAGGCGACCCAGTACGTGTTCGGCATGAAGATGCTGAACGCATCATTAAAAACTGCACGCCAGCCCTCTCACTGTGTTTAGTGATGGACGCGTCTGAACTCAAAGGATCTCTCGCTAATGCGTAAAAATATCCAACCTAAATTGACTGCGCTAGCCTCAGCGCTCGTAGCCGTTGCCTTTATAAGTGCGCCGTCAGCGTATGCGCAAAGCGCGCCTATTCGCGGCGCAAAGGCCACCTCTAGCTCGGCGATGGAGGCACGTGTGTACGTGCTGACGCAAACTGACAACACAGTCGTCGTGAAACTCACTCACCCTACGATGACGAACTCGGGGTGGGGCGCGATCCCCGAGACAACATTAAATCGCTATTCATCTGGATCGCCGCCGCAGTGGACTTGGCTCACGTTCGATCCGAATATGAACCGAAAAGACTTAATCGCCGCGGCCACTGCGCACGTCAATGCAAATAAGGATGCGTTCGCGGCAGCGGTGGCAGCGGACATGCGTGCCAACGGCGCTTCGACGTCGCAAATTGAACTCTACAAGCGCTACAACACAACGTTTGGCCCTAAAGTGTTGATTCAGCGCTTTACGATTTTCAGCAACGGTAAATTCGTTGTAGCCACACCCATTGTCAACGATCCGGGTGGTGATGTCGGGCGCAAATGGTTGCAGGCTGTGCTTGTTCCACAAAACCCTGTTGATGGCGTACCCCAAACTTGGTCGTGGGAGCCTACTGATCCTGTGAACCCGTTGCGCACTGCCGGTGGCGGACAACGCGGGATTTTGAACTGGCGCGTTACGGATAATTTGTACAACCCGATCACAGCGTGGCAGCAAATGCCTGTGAACTCCGCATACGACGTGCCGTTCAAATTTGACGGCACTAACGTCGAAATCACGCTGCCGTCGCGTTGCCTTCTCAATGTGAACTACGTCTCCCCGACAGGGCGAACTTGTGCGGCACCCGTCGGCGTGCCTGCTGGATTCGTTGATCTGCGCACGCTTGCCGGGCAGAATGATGCTTCACATATTCTGCTTGATTTTTGGGATCGGGTGCGACCTGAATTTGTCGATACCACCGACCGTCCGGGCGGCGCGGACGCGCAAGTACGGGTGAACATCACCGGACGCACCGTGGAATACGTGTGTGACGCAAGTGGCAATCACATTCTCAAAACGCCGGATGGTTCCGCTGGCAACTTCACG
>JANMDS010000530.1:0-11888 GCA_031376405.1 Betaproteobacteria bacterium | reverse complement strand
AAAAAACGCTCAAAGGCAGCGGCGAGTGCGCGAAGCGAGATACCTGGTTTGGGCTGACCTTGCCCACCTGGACGACGCTATTTTTCTTAGCCAGCATCGCCTGGGCTGCAACCGCAGCATTTCGTTTGAAAGATCGCCGAGCATGAAAAAACTACTTCTCGTTTTTGGCATTGCGCTTGTTGTGCCGGTCATTGCACAAACCGCTACGACCGCTCAACCCGTCGTGGACACCGTGCATGGTGTTCGCTTGACCGATCCGTACCGTTGGCTTGAGGATAAAACCGATCCGCAAGTACAAAGATGGACACGCGCACAGCACGATGCAACGATGCGTTGGCTTGATACCGCCGCGCCCTCATCGGACGCGTTACGAGCAGAATTGGCGCGATTAATCGACCGTTCCATCGTGAGCGCGCCTACGTTTTATCGTGGGCAACCCTTCTACACAAAAAAGCAAAAAGGCGAAGCTCAGGCCAAACTTTACACACGCGTAAATGAACGCGAAGTCATGCTGTTTGACCCAGTCGCACTCGATCCATCCGGGAAAACAGCGCTTTCAGCCTTCGCAATGTCTCGGCACGAACCACTCATGAGCGTGGCCGTACAGCGCGCAGGGAGCGAGATCGACGATACCCACTTTATTGATACCAAAACGGGTGCGGTGCGCTACCCTGCCCTTGTTGGCGTGCGCGGCGTCACGTTTGGTGCCGCGCCGGGCACCATTTTTTTTAGTATTCGCAATAAAGCGCTCATTGATGCGCAAAAACCGCTCAATGCCTACACCCTAAAGCTCGGGCAGCCACTGAGCGAAGCCGTGATAACGCTGGAAAACGATGATGCCAAAAATTTCGTTTCGGCAGAGGAGCCTGAGCGTGGCCCGTTCATCCTGACCTCGCAAGGTGACAACACAGGGCGCACCTACACTGTTCAAGCGCTTGATAAAAAAACTGCACCTCGGATTCTGTTTGGCTCCAAAAAAACCCGCGCCGATGTCGAGCTCGTGGGCAACGTCGCCTACCTGCGTAGCAACGATGGGGCGAATAATTTCAAACTGGATCGCGCGGATTTATCAGACAGCAGTAAACCAATCACGCTCCGAACAGTACTGCCGGAACGCAACGACGCGGTATTGCGCGGTTTCGCAGTTACCACTACGCACATCATCGCGCGCGAAAAACGAAACCTTCAACATGAGTTGCGTGCTTATGAGTTAGACGGCGTGGGGAACGGGCTTGTGCTCAACCCGCCCGAAACCGGCGATGTGGCGAGCGTGAGTTTTGATCACCACGAAAACAAGCTCTACGTCTCGCTCAACACTTTTAACGCACCCCTCACGCTCTACCGCGTTGACCCAAAATCTTTCGTTTGGACCAAAGTATTTCAAGACGAATCCGTTGTGGATATGACGCAGATTGAAACAAAGCGGATCGATGTCCCTACCCGTGATGGCAAGCGCGTACCGGCGTTCGTTTCGATGAAAAAAGGTACGGTGCTCGATGGTAAGCAGCCGGTATTGTTGTATGGCTACGGCGGTTTCAATATCGGCATTACCACGCGTTATTTAGGCGCGTGGGCACCGCTCATCAATCGTGGCGTAATTTTTGTAGAAGCGGGCTTGCGCGGCGGCGATGAATTTGGCGAGGCGTGGCACCAAGACGGCATGCTGACGAGGAAGCAAAACACGTTTAATGATTTCGTCGACACCGCGCAATGGCTTATCGACAACAATTACACCAACCCGCAAAAACTCGCCATCATGGGTGGCAGCAACGGCGGCTTGTTAGTCGGCGCGGCCGCTACGCAACGGCCTGATTTGTTCAAAGCGGTGGTGTGTAGCGTGCCTTTGCTCGATATGGTGCGTTTTCATAAATTTTTGATCGCACGCTTCTGGATTACCGAGTACGGCGACCCAGATAAAGCAGCGGACTTTCGAAACATCTTGAGCTACTCCCCTTACCACGCAATCCGCGCGGGCGTAGAGCTGCCTTCAATGCTTGTGATTGCTGGCGAAAACGACAGCCGCGTAGACCCGCTGCACGCAAAGAAATTCGTAGCCCGCGCGCAAGCGAATGTTGGTCAAACCAACCCAATATTGCTAAAAATGGATTTCGATTCAGGGCATGGTGCGGGGAAATCTACCCAGCAATTGATCGACGATCGCGAAGTGTGGATGCGGTTCATTTTGGCGCAAATTGGTGGATAGTTAGAAGGCAAAGTGTTTCAACGTGAAAGGCGCGGAGCGTATGGAGGAGGGGAAATTTTGGGAGATAAATCTCAAAATATGCCAAAATTGCGCCGCAGGTATTTCAGGTTTCTTGCCCTTCTCCCTCAGGCTAAAGGTGTCGGAGGATTCTGTGCGAGGGCCACGGCGACGCGTTGCCTTGCGTTGCAGTATGTAAAGACCGCTCTCCGTCGAAAGCAACCGTCATCCGCCCTGCGGGCACCTTCTCGGCGAGGAAGTAGGGTTAAACCGATGAAATACCTGCGGCGCAAATTCGATACTTTTTCCAACTTATCTCCCCAAAAACTACGTCAAAACCAGTTCCGTATACCGCCTCACGGACGGCCGCGCACGCAGCTGCTCCACCCACGCTTTCAGATTCGGTAAATCCGGCCGCTCCGATTCGAAAGGCAGTACGTAGTAGCGGTGCATGAACATCACGAGCGTGGCATCGGCAAAACTAAATGTTTCACCGGCGATGTACGTCTTGCCTTCGAGTTGGTGATTTAACATCCGAGCGTATTCGATGCATTTTTTTTCTTGCGCCCGTATGAGCGGCATGTCCCGATCTTCGGGTTTAGTGCGCACGTAGCCCATGAATACGGGGCCGATGGCGAAGCCCATTGCGGTTTGTCGCCAGTCCATCCAGCGCTCTACGTGCGAGCGGGCGGCGGGTTCGTCCGGGTACATGGGCGTAGGGCCGTAGAGGTGAGCGAGATAGCGCAAAATCGTGTTTGATTCCCACACGTCCAATTCGCCATCGTTCAGTATCGGGATGAGCCCATTGGGGTTGCGGCGCAAGTAGGCTTCGGTTTTGTTGCCTCCAAACGGGCCGCCGATATCGTGCCGGTCGTATTCCAAGCCCATTTCGTGCAGCCCAATTAACACCGTTTGCACGTTAGATGAATTTTCTCGGCCCAGCAGTTGCAATCGCGGCGTTTGGCTCATGCCGTGTCCCTTTGTCAGATGAATGCGAGGACTATAGCGAATGTCGCTACACTCAGGGCATCTCGTTTTCCCCTTCACGTACATGGCCGCTCCCTTACACATTGCCCGTGGCGACGTTGAGTGCTTTTTGCTCCCCGCGCTCGCTAACCGCCACGGCCTTATTACTGGTGCAACCGGCACGGGTAAAACTGTTTCGCTACAAGTATTAGCCGAACACTTTTCTTCCATTGGCGTGCCAGTATTTATGGCCGACGTGAAAGGGGACTTAGCGGGCATGAGCCAGCCGGGTAAACCTTCGCCCAAGCTTGATGAACGCTTGGCAAAGCTCAAAATCACCGATCACGCTTTTGCGGCTTATCCCGTTGTGTTGTGGGATGTGTATGGCGAGCAAGGCCATCCGCTGCGGGCGACGATCTCCGAGATGGGGCCGTTGCTCATGTCCCGGATTTTGGATTTGAACGAGACGCAAACGGGCGTGCTCACTGCGGTGTTCAAAATCGCGGATGACCGTGGTTTGCTGTTGCTAGACATGCAAGACTTGCGCGCAATGCTGGCCTACGTGGGCGGTAATGCCAGTGAATACACCGTGCGCTACGGTAATATTTCGCCTGCCAGCGTGGGCGCCATTCAGCGTGGCTTGCTTACGCTCGAAACCCAAGGTGGCGATAAGTTTTTTGGCGAACCTGCGCTTAATTTGGATGATTTGATTCAGACGGTTGGCGGCAAAGGTGTAATCAATATTCTTGCTGCGGACAGGCTGCTTTCTAACCCACGGATTTACGCAACCTTTTTGCTCTGGCTGCTTTCCGAATTATTCGAAACCTTGCCTGAAGTGGGCGACCCTGAAAAGCCTAAGCTCGTGTTCTTTTTTGATGAGGCGCATTTGCTCTTTAACGAAGCCCCTTCGCATTTGAAAGAGCGCATTGAGCAAGTGGTGCGGCTTATCCGCTCCAAAGGCGTGGGCGTGTATTTTGTTACCCAAAACCCGTTGGACGTACCGAGCGTGGTGCTCGGGCAATTGGGCAACCGCATTCAACACGCACTGCGCGCCTACACGCCGCGCGACCAAGAAGCCGTGCGGGTGGCCGCGAGCACCTTTCGCCCGAATCCAAAAATTGATACCGAAGCGGTGATTAGTGAATTGGCTGTCGGCGAAGCGCTGGTTTCGTTCATGGATGACAAAGGTCGGCCTAACCCAGTTGAGCGGGCCTTCATTTTGCCGCCGCAATCGCGTATCGGCCCGATATCCCCAGAAGAGCGCAAAGCGGTAATGGCTAGCTCAATTGTGGCTGGCGTGTATGACACGACGCTTAGCCGCGAATCGGCCTACGAAAAATTAAACGGCAAAGCCGACTCAAAGATGACTTCTGCTGGCGCGGAGCCCGCCGAGGAAAAAAGTTGGCTAGGGAAAATTGGCGATGTGCTCGGCGGCGATGATGCGCCCGCTGGCTCGAAAACGAAGGCGCGTACGCGCGAAACCCCAGTAGAAGCTGCGGCAAAATCTGTGGCCCGAGCGATGGGCAGCGAAATCGGGCGGCGCGTGATTCGCGGCGTATTGGGTTCACTTTTTGGAGGTCGGCGATGAGTCAATTTAGGCGTTTTTTTGGGGAGATAATCCTCGTTTTTGCCCTTTTTTGCGCCGCAGGTATTGGTGCAATTCACGCTAAACCTACGCCGGATGGCCTGCCGGTAATTGCCATTACCGAAATCCCAAAGCAAGCCCAAGAAACCATCTCGCTTATCAAAGTGGGCGGGCCCTACCCTTACAAGCGCGATGGCGTGGTGTTTAGCAATCGGGAAAAAATGTTGCCGAAAGAAAAGCGGGGCTACTACAACGAATACACCGTGAAAACACCCGGTGCGAAAAACCGTGGCGCTCGCCGCATCGTGACCGGCAAGGAAGGTCAGTTTTATTACAGCGATGACCACTACGCGTCGTTCAAGCGGGTTCTGGAGAAATAACATGGCGAAAATTAACTTAACCGACCCGAAGCAAAACGGCGTGTATTCGCTGGACCGCGCGCAGGTGTGCATCGTGGATGTACACGCTGCGAAAACCAAAAAAGATTTGCTCGATGCCTGCTCAAAAGGGCTGCAACTGCCCGCCCATTTCGGCAAAAATTGGGATGCACTTTCTGATTGCTTGCTAGACGACGAATGGGCCATCGCGCCGGGCTATTTGGTGATTGTTAAAGGCGCACGTGAAGCGGCCAAAGCGTGTGGTGAAGATTTCGTCACGCTGCAAGAAATTTTTGAAGAAACCGCTGAAACCTGGAAAGAAGATGGCAAGGCATTTAGCGTGTTTTTGGGGTGACCCCCTTTCGGGATACAATTCGGACTAGTCTGACTAGTTTGCGAGAAATCTCCCATGAATACACGGTGGCAATTACAGGAAGCCAAAGCAAAATTCAGCCAGCTTGTAAAAGCGGCTGAAAAAGCCCCGCAAGAGATTACGGTTCACGGGAGACCGACAGCGGTGTTGATGTCGATGTCCGAGTACGAACGGATGGCTTCGGCTAACGATTCGTCAGACATCTCGAAGCCTGGAACAATGGGCGCGTTTTGGGAGCTTGCGCGCAAGGGTGAGTTGTTTGAGGATGAAGAACTTGAATTTCCGCGCGATAAATCCCCCGTGCGAGAAATATCCTTCGACCAATGAGCACCAACGGCTTTTTGCTGGACACGAACATATTGTCGGAAACCAAACGCAGGAAACCCCATGCCGCTGTGCAGAAGTGGTTCTTGGAGCAAACATCGAGCAATTTATATTTGAGCGTTTTATCGATTGGAGAGATTCGGTCAGGAGCGCTTCGATTAAATGAAACCGCGAGGAGCCAGATCCTACTTAACTGGATAGACAGCGAGATCGTACCTGCGTTCGCAGAGCGCGTTTTGGTGGTGACGTTGGAGACGGTAAAAGTGTGGGCACGTATCAACCACGACCAAATGGGCCCGTTGCCTGCAATCGACAGTCTCATCGCGGCCACGGCGATTGCCCACAACCTTACACTTGTTTCACGCGACACAGATATGCAACGGATACGCGGTTTACGCCTAGTCAATCCTTGGCAGTAGCTTTTCATAAAACCACCCACTACCTGCGGCGCAAATCAAGTACTTTATAAAAATTATCTCCCCAAAAACCCGCAAATAGCCGGTTGCCAAATCCGCGCGTTTTACAATGTGTTTCCCTGCAGCAAACCCTAAGTAGAAAGCACGCATATGGAATACCGTCGTCTCGGCCACTCCGGCCTTAAAGTTAGTGTGTTGTCGTATGGAACGTGGATTACGTTCGGTCCGCAGGTGGATGAAAAAGGCGCGGTCGAAGAGTTCGCCGCCGCCTACGATGCAGGCGTTAATTTCTTCGACAACGCCGAGGTGTATGCCCGCGGGCAATCTGAAACCATCATGGGCGCTGCGCTCAAAAAATTGGCGTGGCGGCGCGCGAGTTATAGCGTTTCGACTAAATTTTTCTGGGGCATAAACGAAGGGCCGAACGAAAAAAACACGCTGAATCGAAAATATTTGATGCAAGCCATCGATGGCTCACTCAAGCGCTTACAGCTCGACTACGTGGATCTCGTGTTCTGCCACCGCCCAGACCCTGATACGCCGATGGAAGAAACGGTGTGGGCCATGAGCGACATGATTACCCAAGGCAAAGCGATGTATTGGGGCACGTCCGAATGGAGCGCAGCGGAGATTGTGGCCGCCATACACATTGCTGACAAACACCACTTACACAAGCCGGTAATGGACCAGCCCCAATACAACATGTTCGCACGCGAAAAAGTGGAAAAAGAATTCGCCCGTTTGTACGTGGACTATGGCTACGGGCTCACCACTTGGAGCCCACTGGCCTCGGGTTTACTCACTGGCAAATACAAAGATGGCGTGCCAGCAGATTCGCGTGCAGCACTCAAGGGCTACGAGTGGATTGCCGATCGCGTGACCGACCCGAGTAAGGGCGCCATCGTAGAAAAACTACGCCCCATCGCGCTCGATTTGGGCTGCACCCTTTCGCAGCTCTCAATCGCGTGGGCTGCAAAAAATCCGAACGTAAGTACGGTGATTACCGGCGCATCGCGCACCTCGCAAGTGTTAGAAAACATGAAAGCACTCGCCGTTCTGCCCAAGCTCACACCAGAAGTAATGTCGCGCGTTGAGAAAGTGCTGGCCGGGCATTGATCGATTTCGGGCTGTACAAGCGTTTACTCTCGCAGCCCGGTCGCGCGCGGATTGTCGCGTGGAGCATGGTGGCACGCCTTTCTACCGGCATGAATGGGCTTGCGCTCACACTGGGCGCGCAGCACGTTACTGGACGTTATGATGCCGCTGGTTTCGTCACCGCCTGCTTTCTCATTGCTGCGGCCAGCGCCGCGCCGTTTCTCGGGCGATGGGTTGATCAAAACGGCCCGCAGCGAGTCGTCCCCCTTCTGGCTTGCGGCTACGTGAGCGCCATGCTCGCATTGTTTTTTATCCCCGCCACCACCCCGTTTTGGGTGTTTAGCGCGCTTGCGGCGTGCGCGGGTGCGTGCATCCCGCCGGTGTCCACCCTTTCCCGCGCGATGTGGCAAAAGTCCGATTTGTCCGAAAACGATAAGCGAGCGGGCATGTCCATCGAGGGGGTGTTAACCGAGCTGGCGTTTATGTTTGGCCCGCTGTTAGTCAGCTTGGCGCTAGCGTTCGGTGCTCCCCGATTGGGCACCGTGTTCTGCGCATGTTTTTGTGCCGCCGGTATTTTTGGCTTTTTGCGCGCGGGTGGTGCGCGGCAGTGGGGGCGTGTGGAGCAGAAAGTCGAGCGGCACTTTCTGGGGCCATTGCAGAGCTCTGGCTTCGCCCCGCTCATGTGCGCGTGTTTTTGTTTGTGCGCCGCATTCGGCATGAACGAGATGGTGTTAATTGCATTCGCTAAATCCTTGGGCACTGCCGCTTCTGTAGGCTGGCTCTACTTTGCGCTCTGTTTAACGAGCACGCTTGGTACGCTTTGGTTCGGCGGGTTGAAGCTTCGCTGGTCGCTGGCGAAATGTCTTGCAGTGTTCACCATCTACACTGCGTTCACTTTTGCAGCCATGGCGTGGATTAACTCCTTTTGGGTGATGTTCGCCATGTGCCTAGCCAGTGGCAGCTTTGCGGGCGCAAGCATCGCCGCGATCTTCACGCTTTCTTCCTCGCTCGTGCCCACGCGCTACGCCACCGAGTCGGGCACCTGGCTTGGCAGTATGTTGCTCACCGGCATTGGTGCGGGCTTCGCGTTAGGCGGGCTCATTTTGCAAAACGGTAGTTGGCAAAGTCTCGCGCTTGCCTCCTCTATTCCCATGTTTGCCGTAGCGCTTTTCGCCGCAGCCCTACCCAAAAAAGACCCTCTCCATGCAGCCACGTAGTCACGCGTTTTATGTTTGGTTGATGGTGCTCATCTGCTTTATGTGGAGCATTAGCGGCATCGTGACCCGCACTTTACAAAAAGCGCAGACCTTTGAAGTCACGTTTTGGCGGAGCTTGTTTGCCGCGATTACGGTATTCGTGATCTTGATGTTTCAAAAGAAAGAAGGGGCGATCGCCAGCATCCGCGCGCTCGGAAAACCTGGCTTGCTCTCGAGCGTAATGTGGTCCATGATGTTTACCTGCTTCATGCTTGCCCTTACGCAAACGAGCACGGCCAACGCCTTTGTCGCCAATAGCTTGTATCCCCTTTTCGCAGCACTTCTTGGCTGGTTAGTGCTCGGCACAAAACCCCCTACGCGCACGTGGTTGGCGATGGTGGCGGCTGTGGGCGGGCTCACCTACATGGTGTGGGCTGGCTTAGGCGATGGCATGTTGGGCACGCTCATCGCGCTAGGCGTGCCCATCGGTGGTGCCATCAATGTGGTGCTCATGCGCAAATTCGGCAAATCGGTGGATCTCATTCCGGCAGTGTGCGTCGGCGCTGCGCTCTCCGCACTTTATATGCTGCCGCTTTCGATCCCTTTCAAAGCCACCGGCTACGACATCGGCGCGCTCGCGCTTTTGGGTGTAGTGCAATTGGGCATCCCTTGCGCGCTCATGGTGGTGGCAGGCAAGCACTTGCCGCCGGCAGAAATCGCGTTGCTTTCACTACTCGAAACCATCCTCGCGCCGTTGTGGACGTGGCTCGGCGTAAACGAAATCCCCACATGCGCCACGCTCATTGGCGGTGGTATCGCGTTGGCCGCCATTGCGGTGAACGAGACACTGGCGTGGGTAGAGTCCAGACAAAAAATGAAAATACCTAGCTAAACCTTTGAAGTAAAGCGTATTATTGGTCAACGCGCGCAGTATTTGTACGTTCGAATACCATAGCGCAGCGATGAAAACCTAAAAAAAGAAATGTTAGTTCTACTCAATATTCTCTCGGGGATCGCCCTGTTGGTGTGGGGCACGTACCTCGTGCGCACGAGCGCACTACGGGTGTACGGCGCGAGTTTGCGCCGCTTTCTCTCCACCAGCGCCAACAACCGTATGAACGCGTTGTTGGCGGGGCTCGGCGTTACTGGCGTATTGCAAAGCTCCACTGCCACCGCGCTCCTCACCACCTCGTTCGCCGGTAGCGGCCTTATCGCCACGGCTCCGGCGCTGGCCATTATGCTTGGAGCCGATATCGGCACAGCCCTGGCCGCAGTGTTTCTCTCGCGCGATTTAACGTGGTTGTCGCCCCTGCTCATTTTCGGCGGCGTCATCGTTTTTCTCTCAAAGCAACGCACCAACGCGGAACACTTAGGGCGCATGGCCATTGGCCTCGGACTCATGATGCTAGCGTTGCAACTCATCATCGCGGCCACGAAGCCCCTGACCCAAGCGGCGGGGATGAAAGCCATTTTGAGCTCCATCTCTGGCGACCCGATGCTCGACGTGGTGATCGCAACGCTCGTCACCCTGCTCGCCTACTCGAGCTTGGCCGTGGTGTTGCTCACCGCTACGCTCACAGGATCGAGCGTGATCGGGCTCGACACCGCTTTGGCGCTCGTGATCGGCGCCAACATTGGCAGCGGCCTGCTCGCTGTAATGATGACGCTTTCATCGCCCCCAGAAGTAAGGCGCGTACCGATGGGTAATTTGTTGTTCAAACTCGTAGGCGGTGTGATCGCCGTCGCTGCGATGCGCTGGATCGTTCCTCATGCGCCCGCAACGGGCTTACCAGCGGCGCAAATTGTGGTTGTTTTCCACCTTATCTTCAATATTGTGTTGGCGGCTATTTGCCTTGGGCTCGTTCACCGCGTTGCAGCGATCGTTACCTCCTGGCTTCCGAGCAATGAGGCGCTTAACGACCCTACGCGGGCCAAACATCTCGACCCACACGCGCTGGCCACGCCCTCACTCGCGCTGGCTAGCGCCGCCCGCGAGACGTTGCGCTTAGGCGAGTTTGTAGAGCACATGCTCACGCAGCTCGGCGCCCTCATGCGCAACCAACAACGTGCCAACGCAGCAGAAATCGTAAAGCTCGACGACACGGTGGATGCGCTTTACAAGCAAATTAAGCTTTACTTGACACAAGTGAGCCGCACGGCGATGAGCGAAGCGGAGAGTAAACGCTGGACCGATATTATTTCGCTCGCGATCAATCTGGAGCAAGTGGGCGATATTCTCGAAAAATCTGCGAACGATATTGCGGAGAAAAATATTGATCGTAGCCGCAGCTTTAGCGATGCGGGCTTGGCGGAGTTGTGTGATTTGCATAGCCGCTTGGTGAGCAACTTGCGCTTAGCGATGAACGTTTTTTTAAATAATGATGTGAACGATGCCCAGCGCTTAGTTGCCGAGAAAGTAAAGTTCCGCGAACTGGAGCGCGAAAATTACGACAAACATTTAGCGAGGCTTTCTAGCTCGACCGTGCAAAGTTTAGAAACCAGCTCGCTGCATCTGGATTTGATGCGGGATTTAAAGCGGATCAATTCCCACTTTTGCTCAGTGGCCTATCCGATTTTGGAGGCAGCGGGTGTGCTTTCTGAGAGCCGCCTGCGGGCGGTGGAGCATGATCGCCCAGGCGATACCGATGCCGACGCTCCAAAAAATAGCCTCGCCCAACTCAAGCCGTAAATTCGTTTCGTAGCAGCCAATCTTTTATTGCAAGTGTCGCGTCCAGCGTAAACGCGCCTTCGCCGAGCATCGCGTGTAAGCGCGCAACGGAAACACATTCAAATCGCTCGACTTCACCGTCGTTATTTACGGGTGAAAATGACAGCGGGAGTATCGCATCGAAGCAAAAGGCTCGCTCAAAAAAAGTGTATTCACCATCCTGATGCTGAATCGTAAATTGCGAGGTGTTAAGCGAATCTTGTAGGAGCCCAGCGGGCACACCCGCCTCCTCCCAGGCCTCGCGCACAAGAGCTTCGCGTGCGGTTTCCCCCGCGCCGACCGCGCCATTTGCCAGGCAATCCCATTGCAACGGATCGATGGATTTATTTTTCGCGCGCTGAGCAACCCAGAGATGGGGTGCGCCGTTACGCATCACCACGCCATTGAGCAGCGCCCCGGCCATCGTGAGCCCGAGCAACACGCGGCCTTCGCGCTCAAGTGGGAACAACGGTGCAAACGTTTCAGGATCGAGCACATCGAGCGCTTCGCCCCGCCAGCGCGTGAACACACCCGCGCGATGCCAATCTTTAAGTAATGCAGTAAGGCCGACACTGGCTTCTTCGCCCGAGCGCGCAACAAGATGAAATCCGCCCTCATTCTCATGAAATACCTGCGGCGCAAAACGGGC
>JANMDS010000502.1:0-4763 GCA_031376405.1 Betaproteobacteria bacterium | reverse complement strand
CTCGGCGTTGATGGCACTGAACAGTGATTGCGCGGGCGTGTTGCCGATCCATTGACCGGCGATGTGGCTTTGGAGGAGAAGGCTCATATTTTTATTCCCGAAATCGATCAATCTATTTTGACCTATCTGAAGCATTGAACGAATGCGCACCTGACGCGGCATCGTATTGCACAAGCGCAAATTGGTACGAGAAATTTATACCTTTTTTATATCGGAGGGCGTAAGCTCTGGATCATGCTGTTTGAGCGCAAAAAAATGAAACGCAATGAACAATTTTGAATTGATTCGTAAGTTTCGCCCGCGTTGGGCGCGAAGATACCCAGTGCTCGCTGCACTGCTGCTTTGCGCAATTGCCACTATCGCTTTGACCCCAGTTGCTACGCAGCTTGCTTTAGCGAACATCGCTATGCTTTATCTTTTAATTGTGGTGTTCGTTGCCAGCAGTCTCGGGCAGCGTGCCGCTACCGTTACCTGTTTTTTTTCGGTAGCGTTGTTTGATTTTTTCTTCGTTCCGCCACGTTTTTCTTTTGCCGTAGATGACGCGCAGTATCTTGTAACATTCGCCGTTATGCTGGCCGTAGCGCTTGTTATTAGCAGGCTAACAATGGGTTTACGCCGCAACGCGGCACAAGCCAGACTGCGCGAGACGCGCACGCTCGAACTGTATAACTTCGTTCAAGTATTAAATGGCACCCTCACTGAACCTGCCGCTCTCGCCGCGATTCGAACGTTTTGTGATGGCTACTTCTCAAAGCCGTACGAACTTTTCATGCCAGATACATCCGGCACGCTTATCCCAAAATTTCACTCTGGTCTGCAATCGGAATTGCCACTTCACGCGGCAATCTTTACGACATATCGCACTGGCGAGTTCATGCATAGCGGCCACCTCGCCGAAGAACATGGTGGAGCCAGATTAATTGCCCTGAAAGGCGCAACGAGGATTCGCGGTGTTTTTCTCGTCGCCGGCGCACCCAACAAGCAAGACGATTTAGAGCAAATCGGCAGCGTGATCGCGACAACGATTGAGCGTCTGCATTTTGTGGAAATCGCGCAGATCGCACAATCGGAATCGGCCACTGAACGATTGCGCAGCACCATACTAAGCGCGCTCTCTCACGACATTCGTACTCCGCTCACCGCGCTCTACGGGCTGAGCGATACTTTGTTGCTCACTCAACCAACGCTCGATCCAGAAGCGCGTGCAACGTTGGTAACTATGCGCGATCAGGCGCTTCGCTTGGATCATCTCGTATCTAACTTGTTGGATATGGCTCGGCTGAAAGCGGGGAAAATATCCCTTCGTAGTGAATGGCAGCCTGTCGAAGAAGTCATTGGTGCGAGCTTGCTTTTTCTGCGTAGCGCCCTGGCAGCCCACCAGATAAAAGTGCGGCTCGCACCCTATATTCCGCTGCTATTTTTTGATGCGGTACTTATGGAACGGCTTCTTTGCAATCTCCTAGGAAATGCCGCGAAATATGCGCCAGCGGGGAGCGAAATTTTGCTTACCGTCAATGTGATTGGCGACTATGCCCATTTCGAAATCACCAATACCGGATCACAATTTCCGTCGGGGGATACCTCCCAACTCTTCGATTTATTCGAACGGGGTGTAGAGGCGCGTCACATTCCAGGCAGCGGCGTGGGGCTATCAATTTGTCGCGCAATTGCCCACGCTCACGGCGGCACTATCGCCGCCTACAACACTGCCTCTGGTAGTGCATGCGTTCATTTCACGCTCCCCCTAGGCACACCGCCGACAGTCGAACTCGACGAACAAAGCGAAAGCACTTTGCCATGAAGTCGCCCGCTGGTGTACGGTTAACCGTGCTACTCATTGAGGACGAGGCTGCAATTCGCGGGTTTGTGCGTATAGCCCTTGAAGCGCACGATTATCGCGTTGTTGAGGCAGAAATTTTGGCCCGTGCGCTCATTGAGGCCGCGAGCTGCAAGCCCGATTTGGTCATACTGGATCTTGGGTTACCTGATGGCGACGGCACCACATTTTTGAAAAGCATTCGTAAGTGGACGCAAATTCCTGTGTTGGTTTTGTCCGCGCGTACCGCTGAAGAAGACAAGATCGAAGCGCTCGATTGTGGTGCGGATGACTATTTGACGAAGCCGTTTTCCGTTGGTGAGTTGTTGGCGCGCGTTCGTGCGCTCTTGCGCCGCGCGGCTTCCCATGATGCGGCGCAGGAAGACATTGTGCGGTTCGGCAATGTAGAGGTTGATCTACGGCAGCGCGTTGTGCGTCGCGGACAACATCCTATTCATTTAACAGTAATCGAATTTCGGCTTCTGGTTGCGCTCATCGCCAGTAGCGGGAAAGTTGTAACCCACCGCCAACTTTTACATGCCGTGTGGGGGCCAGCGCACAGCGAGAGCAATCACTATGTACGCGTGTACGTCGGACGCCTGCGCCAGAAGTTAGAAGTTGATGCGAATCAGCCGCGGCATATTCAAACCGAAATCGGAGTTGGATATCGGTTTGTGTTGTAACCACCTTTTTAGGAATTTTATGAACCCGAATCAAACCCAGGTGCGATCTGGACTTGGCGCTTTAACTATTGCTGCGCTCGGCATCGTTTACGGTGATATTGGCACGAGCCCACTATACGCGTTTAAGGAGGCTTTCAATGGACCACATGCGCTCGTTGCCAACGTCGCAAATGTTCTAGCAACGCTCTCGGCGCTATTTTGGTCGATTACGCTCATTATTTCGATAAAGTACGTTTGGGTGGTGCTCAATTTCAACAACGCGGGCGAGGGTGGCGTGCTCGCGTTGACTGCGCTGGCGAGCCGCTTTAATCGGCGTTCGCCTCGAACGGCTCTGGTAGTTACCGCAATGGGCGTATTCGCCGCGACATTGTTCTACGGCGATGCGATTATCACTCCAGCAATCTCGGTGTTGTCGGCGGTTGAGGGGTTGAGCGTAGCAACCCCTGCTTTCGAGCGGCTCATCATTCCCATCACTCTTGGGGTTTTAGCGGCGCTGTTTTACGTGCAACGATTCGGTACAGGTCGGGTAGGCATGTTATTTGGACCGATCACGGGTGCGTGGTTTTTGGTGATCGGCGCTTTGGGCGCAGCGAGTATCGCGCAGACGCCTTCCGTGCTGCAGGCGATCAATCCGATGTATGCGGTAGATTTTGCGGTGCAGCGCCCTGCGGCGATGTTCATTTTGCTATCTGCGGTTTTTTTAGCCCTCACCGGTGGTGAGGCGCTGTACGCCGATATGGGGCATTTCGGTGCGAAAGCAGTGCGCATCGCTTGGTATGGATTGGTATGCCCAGCGCTTTTGCTTAACTATTTTGGTCAAGGCGCATTAGTTTTGCGAGACCCGAGCGCGATTAAAAACCCGTTTTACCTTATGGTTTCGGATTCGTGGTTGTTGCCCCTTGTTGCCCTTGCTACGATGGCGACCGTCATTGCCTCGCAGGCGACGATTTCAGGCGCGTTCTCGCTTACACAACAGGCATCACGACTTGGGTATTTGCCGCGGCTTAATATTCGTTACACCTCGGATCAGGAAAAAGGCCAAATCTACATCCCATCGGTAAATTGGATAATGATGGTGGCCGTTTTCGTCGTGGTGATTCAATTCAAAACATCAAGTGCTTTGGCTGCGGCATATGGCGTTGCAGTTTCCGCGACGATGGTCATTACTTCCCTTTTGGCGCTTTCAGTTATCACGGGGCGGCGCGAAATCCGGCATCGTATTTCCCTTGTGGCAGCATTTGGTTTGTTCATGTTCTTTGAGCTCGCGTTTTTATTTTCAAATCTAAGTAAATTTTTTGACGGTGGCTGGTTTCCGGTCGCGCTTGGTGTTGCGTTGTTCGGGATTCTCGTAACGTGGAACAAAGGCAGTAAGCTCATGGCCGCGCAACGCGGCAAACTTGAAATTCCAGTCACTGACTTTGTCGAAATGTTTAACGAGGGGATTTTGCGCGTACCGGGAACAGGGGTATATCTCACCTCCGACCCGAAGAGCGCTTCGAGCGCGCTTTTCCATGCGCTGAAACACTTTAAGAGTCTTCACGAAAGAATCGTACTTGTCCATGTGGAAACCTTGGACGTACCTTATGTGGAAGCATCGCAGCGTGCGCGGGTCGAAGTGCTCAAAAGCGGGCTGTATGCGGTAACGTTAAGTTACGGTTTTCGGGAACAGCCCGACATCGCACACGCAATTTTGGAATTAGCATTCGATGGCGTCCGCGTAAACCCACTGGAGGTGAGCTATTTCATCGCTCGATCTACCATCGCGAGTGCGCCGGGGGGCATGCATCTGGCGCGACGTTCTCTCTTTACCTGGCTCGCTCGTCAGGCTGATAGTGCAGGTCATTACTACAAACTCCCGCCAAACCAAGTCGTTGAGCTTGGCACACAAGTGCACCTCTAAAAAAGGCGCCGTTTCGGGTTCCACCCCTATTTCTGTCCGAATTGTGTGTCATGCCGGATTTATCTGCGTGACCGTATAAATGTAAGCGCCTACTGCTTACAATACGGCTGAATAGTCGAGGAACCCCGCACATGTCGCTCTCTGGTCAAACCGCCGCTTCGAAAGCCCACATCCTCCTTGAGGCGTTGCCCTACATCCGCCGCTTTCACAACAAAACAATTGTGATTAAGTACGGCGGCAACGCGATGACCGATGAGAAATTGAAAATGGAATTCGCGCGCGACGTGGCGTTGCTGAAATTGGTGGGGCTCGACCCCATCGTCGTTCATGGCGCGGGGCCGCAGATTACCGATATGTTGAAGAT
>JANMDS010000444.1:0-9342 GCA_031376405.1 Betaproteobacteria bacterium | reverse complement strand
CATGGTTGTTCCTTTTGAGAGTGTTGAATGATCGCGCCGAAGCGGATATGCAGTTGTGGCCGATCTGGAAACTATTTCGCGGCCGTATTCGCGCCTGTTACGGATTTAATTGCAAAAGCGCAACCTAAAAATCAAACATTTTTGTAACGGTTGCTGGGTGCGCCTCGAATCGTGCGCGCGGATTTGTAGTTCGGGCGCACCAGACGCAAACGAACCCTGTAGCGGTAACACTTTGTGCCCAAGCGGACATAGGACTCTTAATTGGACGATGGTGGGCAGGGGCTACCACTTCACTTTTCAAAATACCAGCGGCGCAAATGTGCCCATTTTTTAAGCTATTTTCCAAAAATTACCGTTTTTGGAGTAACTGCGCCTGATCTTGCCTAATTGCGGGCGCAATCTAACTGAGCGACACGACTTCCAATCAACGCTTGCCATCCCCGCCCCAAGGACTTGCACCTCCCTTTTTATTCTAGTTGCGCGTGCGCTTCCCAAACAAATCCTGCATACCTGCGGCGCAATTTTGGCCATTTTTCGGCAATATCTTCTGAAAAAACCGTTAATAAACAAGGTTGAACGCCAGAAGCCGTGCTATACTTACGGGCTAGTTTCAAAAAACAGTTCGGTAAAGGTTTGTAAAGCGTAGCGAGATTTCACTTAGCTGAGATGAGTTCAGCCAAGGTCGCCACCACCCCACCCGAAGAAAAATTGGGAAATCCCAAGAAAGTAAGGGCAATCATGCCAAAAATGAAAACAAAGAGCGGTGCCGCCAAGCGCTTTAAAGTGCGCGGCTCCGGGAGCATCAAGCGCTCCATGGCGTTTAAGCGCCACATCCTCACCAAAAAAACCACGAAAAATAAGCGTCAATTGCGTGGAACGACTGAGGTTCATTCAACAAACGTCAAAAGCATTCGTGCGATGATGCCCTACGCTTAAAGGAGAAATACTATGCCTCGCGTAAAACGTGGTGTCACCGCCCGAGCCCGTCACAAAAAAGTAATCCGCTTAGCCAAAGGTTATCGCGGTCGTCGTGGTAATGTGTATCGTGTAGCCAAGCAAGCAGTCATGCGCGCTGGGCAATATGCTTACCGAGATCGTCGCAACAGAAAGCGTGATTTCCGCGCGCTGTGGATTGTGCGTATCAACGCCGCCGCCCGTGCAATCGGCATGAAATACGGCCAGCTCATCAACGGCTTGAAAAAGGCGAAGATCGAGATCGACCGTAAGGTGTTATCCGACTTAGCCATTCACGATCCGGAAGCGTTTAAAAAGATTGCAGAGCAAGCGAAAGCCTCTCTCGCTTAAATCTGGAATCAGTGAAAATAAAGGGAGGCGATAAGCCTCCCTTTTTTGTTTGTGCGCATCCGTATATGTAGTTTTGATTTTGGTCGTCGCCCAAAATGCCGTTTTTTTGGGAGATAACTTGAAATAGTGCCCCTTTTTACGCCGCAGGGTTTTGAAAAAATGTCCGACACCGACCAACTCGTAGCACAAGCCCGCACGGCCTTTTCCGAGGCAAATGACCTCCCTGCGCTCGAAGACGCGAAAGCTAAATTTTTGGGCAAAGCTGGGGCGTTTGCCGAGCTGATGAAAAGCATGGCCGCACTCTCAGTCGATGACAAGAAAACCCATGGCGCAGCGATCAATCTGGCCAAACAATCTGTTGAGTTGTTGCTCACCGAGCGGCGCGCGGCGCTCGCCGAGATGGCGATGAATGCTAGGTTGCAAGCAGAAGCGTTAGATGTGACGCTGCCCGGCCGTGGCCGCGGCGTAGGCTCGCTCCATCCGGTGATGAAAACCTGGCAGCGCGTCGAAGAGATTTTCGCCTCAATTGGTTTCGATGTAGCCGACGGCCCAGAAATCGAAGCCGATTGGTACAACTTCACTGCGCTAAATAACCCGCCGAACCACCCTGCCCGCTCGATGCAAGATACCTTTTATGTGGACATGCACGGCACGGATGGTTTGCCGCTCCTCTTACGCACGCACACCTCGCCGATGCAGGTGCGTTATGCAAAGACGAACACGCCTCCCATCAAAGTTATTGCCCCAGGCCGTACCTACCGCGTCGATAGCGATGCGACGCACTCGCCCATGTTCCACCAGGTGGAAGGATTGTGGATCGCCGAAGATATTTCGTTCGCCGATCTAAAGGGTGTGTACACCGATTTTCTGCGCCGATTTTTCGAATCAGAAAATTTGGACGTACGCTTTCGCCCTTCATTTTTCCCCTTCACCGAGCCTTCCGCTGAAATTGATATGCGCTTCAACGACGGGCCGCTCAAAGGCAAATGGCTGGAGATTTCGGGCTCAGGGCAAGTGCACCCGAGCGTAGTAAAAAATTTCGGGCTTGACCCCGAAAAATACATTGGTTTCGCTTTCGGCTCAGGCTTAGAGCGGCTCACGATGTTGCGCTACGGCGTGAGCGATTTGCGGCTGTTTTTTGAAGGTGATTTGCGGTTTTTGAAGCAGTTTGCTTAAAAATAAAAACGGATAGTTATCATGCAATTTTCAGAATCTTGGCTTCGTAGTTTTTGTAACCCCCCGCTTACTACCGAGCAACTTTGTCACGCGCTGACGATGGCTGGGTTGGAAGTGGAAGACGCACGCCCTGCTGCGCCGCCGTTTTCGGGCATTGTGGTGGGGGAGATCAAATCCATCACCAAGCACCCGAACGCAGACAAATTGAATGTGTGCGAAGTGGATGTGGGCGAGTCGGAGTTGAAACAAATCGTGTGCGGTGCGCCGAACGTGCGCGTGGGCATGCGCATCCCAGCGGCGCAGATTGGTGCGAAGTTGCCACCCGCGTTTGGAGCACATGAGGATGGCAAAGCGTTTGAGATTGGTAAAGCCAAAATGCGCGGTGTTGAGAGTTTTGGCATGCTCTGCTCGGCGCGCGAATTGGGGATTTCGGCAGACGCATCAGGTCTCATGGATTTGGGCGATGCCAAAGTGGGCGCAAATGTGCGCGAAGCGCTGCACCTAGACGACACGATCATCGAGATCAAACTTACGCCGAACAAAGCGGATTGTTTGAGCGTGTTTGGCGTAGCCCGTGAAGTGGCCGCCATTACCGGTGCACCACTCGTAACGCCTGAAAAAGTACACATACCTGCGGCGCAAAATCGGGTACTTCCAGCCATTATCTCTGCAAAAAACCTCTGTGGACGCTTCTCCGGGCGTACGATTTTGGGCGTAAACGCGAAAGCCGCAACGCCCGATTGGATGAAGCGCCGCCTCGAATCCGCAGGGCAGCGCTCGATTTCCGCACTCGTTGATATTTCCAACTACGTGATGCTCGAGCTCGGTCGGCCCTCACACGTTTTTGATTTAGACAAAGTACACGGCGGCTTAGATGTACGCTGGGCGAAAGCGGGCGAAACACTCAAATTATTGAACGGCAACACGGTTTCGCTTGATGAAAACGTGGGCGTGATTTGCGACGATACCGGCGTGGAATCGTTGGCGGGCATTATGGGTGGCGATAGCACTTCGGTGAATTTAGAAACCACCCAAAACGTGTACGTGGAAGCCGCTTTTTGGTGGCCAGAAGCTATTCAAGGCCGCGCCCGCCGCTTCAATTTTTCCACTGACGCCGGACACCGCTTCGAGCGCGGCGTCGATTTCGCCACCACCGTTGAGCACCTTGAAGTACTTACAAAATACATCACCGAAATTTGCGGTGGAGCGCCTGGCGCCGTGGACGATACCATTGCGAACCTACCGGTGCGCAAGCCCGTCACGCTGCGGGTAGCGCGCGCGCAAAAGGTCATCGGGTTACCAATTACTTCGGAAGAAATGCAGGCCATTTTCAAGCGCTTGAGTTTTGCCTTCACTACCACGGCAGAATCGATTACCGTCATCCCGCCTTCGTACCGATTCGATATCGAAATCGAGGAAGACTTGATTGAAGAAGTGGCGCGGATCTATGGCTTTGAGCGCATCCCTGCCCTGCCGCCAAAGGCTGCAGCGGTGATGCGCACGCGGCCCGAAGCCGAGCGCAGCCAACACTTCTTGCGTGCACGCTTAGCCGCGAGCGATTATCACGAAGTGATCACGTATTCGTTTGTGGAAGAAGCCTGGGAACGGGATTTCGCAGGCAACACGAACCCAATCAAGCTACTCAATCCCATCGCAAGCCAAATGGGCGTCATGCGCTCCACGCTCATTGGCGGCCTGATCAGCACGCTCAAATACAACCTTTCGCACAAAGCTGCGCGCGTACGGCTCTTTGAAGTAGGCAAAGTGTTCAGCCGCGACGCTTCGGTGAAAGATGGCGAACGGGCCGTGCAAGGCGTTTCGCAGCCCATACACATCGCAGGCGTGGCCTACGGCAATGCCGAAGTCGAGCAGTGGGGCATCGCAAAACGCGCGGTGGATTTTTACGATGTGAAAGCGGACATCGATGCGTTGATCGCGCCGCTGAAAGCCACGTATGAAGCCGCCGCAGACCATCCCGCTTTTCACCCCGGCCGCTGCGCGAAGGTAATGATCGGAGGCGCGCTGGCGGGTTACGTGGGCGAGATTCACCCGAAGTGGATGCGCGAATACGACTTACCCGACGCCAACAAAGCGCCGATTGTGTTCGAAATTTCCATGCAATATTGTCAAAAAATACCGCTTTCCGCGCCGCAGGTTCCCAGCAAAATGCCCGTCGTGCGCCGCGATATCGCGTTGGTAGTCGATCAAAATTTGCATGCCGATGCAGTGTTGGCAACGCTCAACGCCGCCAAATCCGAGGTGGTACGCGAAGTCAGCGTGTTCGACGTATACGCCGGTGCGGGCTTACCACTGGGTAAAAAATCCCTTGCGTTTCAAGTGCTTATGCAAGATACATCGGTTACACTTACCGACGAAATTGCTGATAAATCAGTGGCCACGTTGGTCGACGCCGCCAAGGCACACCATGAAGCCACCCTGCGCACGTAGTGGGCAAATAAGGGGAAGAGACTTTTCGCATGCAACACGAACCTCTCACGCTTACTAAAGCGGAATTGGCAGATTTGCTGTTTGAGCGACTGGGCTTAAACAAGCGCGAATCGAAAGATATGGTGGACGATTTCTTCGAAGAAATCCGTACCGCGCTGGAGCGCGGGGATGAAGTCAAGCTCTCCAGTTTCGGCATCTTCCAACTGCGAGACAAAGCCCAGCGCCCTGGCCGCAACCCCAAAACGGGCGAAGCCATCCCCATCAAAGCCCGCCGCGTGGTTACCTTTCACGCCAGCCAGAAGTTAAAAGCAATGGTAGAAGTTGCCCATGGCCACCGCAACCCAACCTAAGCTCTCATCTTCTGCGAACACGCGGGTAGAGCTGCCTCCCGTCCCCGCCAAGCGCTACTTCACCATCGGCGAAGTAAGCGATTTGTGTTTGGTCAAGCAACATGTGCTTCGCTATTGGGAGCAAGAGTTCACCCAACTCAAGCCGATGAAGCGCCGGGGCAATCGCCGCTATTATCAGCATCACGAAGTCATGCTGATTCGCAAAATCCGCACCCTGCTCTACGACGAAGGCTTCACCATCAGCGGCGCACGCAGCAAGCTCGAAGCCCTGCGCGGTCGTGAGCCATCAATAATCGCGCCGATGAACGATATCGCGTTCGATCAGCTCGCCGACGAATTAGCCGACGACGTAAACGATGCGTCGCCCGTGCCTGGCCGTGGCCATTTTGCGGCCAACTTTAACCTCAACCATCTTCGTAGCGAGCTCAACGCAATCTCTAAATTGCTCGACGCTGCCACGCTATAATTCGCTCTACAGTCGGGGCGTAGCGCAGCCTGGTAGCGCACTTGCATGGGGTGTAAGGGGTCGCGAGTTCGAATCCCGCCGTCCCGACCAATGAAATCAAAGGGTTACAGCTCACAAGGCTGTAGCCCTTTTCCTTGTCTGGTCGCTGTGATACGGAATTCGTCTTGCGTGGAATGTTGTTCGATCACGAAACCGTAGTTTGTTGCGCCGCCGCAACACGCCCGATCTGTACCACCCCCCCCTCGAAACTCTGCACGCAGTAAATTTGGTGAAACGTATGGTCTTGCATGCAAGGTCAAAAACTTTTCGCCCGCCCCCGGTGCGCTGCCTTACTCTCACCAGAAAAAAATATTCCTATCTTGCGCGGCCAAAAATGGGACTGAACATACGGTCTTTTGCGTAAGCGGTCAAACTTTGGGTACACCCCCGGTGTGCGGCCTTTACCCTTTACAGTTCCAGCCGCGCACGCACATGCGCTTTCTCGAACTCGTTTCGCGCCGTGTCGGTGTAAGCTGCGGGAGAACCTACGAAAGATTTGAGGGGTGGCCTTGCGCCGATGCGAGCAATCGCCAATCGCTGGTTATTATTATCACCCCCTCTCTAAAAAAATCTGTGACTAGAAAACCCACGGGGTGCGAATTACCCCCGATTGCGAAGGTCGTGGAAGTACCTTAAAGGGCACGGGCACGATGGGTTTTGTCCAACCTACTTGCCATGATCGAAGCGGTGCAGGCGAGTGTGTTTTGTCGAACGTGCAGCACGCTAAATTGGCTGGCACACAAAAAAAACTGAGGACACTGAGGACAACACCCAAAATCGCCCGCAAACCCGCATGGATACTGGAGTTTTTTGTCCTCAGTGGCAGTGAGGACAAAACTTGAAAAACTGGGGACACTGGGGACAAATGAGGACAACCCGTTCCGCTGCTATCCGTGGCCGTAGCGCTGCCTCAGTTTCGTTTTTCACGCCACCACAAAATCCTTCATGATTCGCCCGTGTTCGGGGTTCAAACTGACCGCTAAGCGCCATGCCTTTGAAATTTCTTAGAGCTTTTGTCCAACAAATGGGAAGCGTGCGATTGTCACAATTCAACGCGCCCGCCCGCATGAAACCGGGCATACCTGCGGCGCAGTTTCAGGCGTTGCGATTGTCAAGTGTCAAGCTTGTTGAACGCACAGCGCCTAGCAGAATGTCGGGGTTCGAATTACCCCCGACAGGCAAATCTTTAGAAGTACCTTTATGTGCATGACCACGATCACGCGCCCGCCATGACGCACCAAGCCCGGCCACCCCATAAACAGGGCAAGCAATCGGGGCACGTGTCTTTTATGGTGAATGCAGTAGCTAGGATTTGCCGCGCGAATGAAAGGCTACGCCACATCCCATCGCCGCACGGGGCAACAGGCGCAGCGCCCGCCTTAGTCATTCATTGGGAAAGGCTACCCGCTAGAACGTATCAACGAAAGCGGCTCACACGAAAGCGCCTCACAATCGCTGCAATGCTGCGCCGCAGGTATGTCCGATGCGCTCACACCATCATCGGGTAGCGTGGCACGAAAGCAGGTCACGTACTCGTAAGGCGCGGGGTCGTTGTTCACTTCCGTTACTGCCTCTCGCATCGCCCATGCAGGCCACGCCGCAGGCGGGGCGTGTTCGCTGAGGCGCACCATCAATGCCAACGCCTCACGTCGATACGCCGCGTTGCAGGCCACGCAAGGCGCGTTGGTGCGCGTTAGAGTGGGCGTGGGCAGTGTCGCCTCAGTCATGGCAGTCCAACGCGTGTATGTCGCTCGTAATGCGGTAGCAGGTCACGCGATCAGCCATGCCCAGTATGCGCGTTTTGCAATCGAAGGGGCGGCCTTTATCGGGCCTCAACACGCCCTTTTCTTTCAACATTTTGAGCATGGATTTGTAGTCGTAGCCTGCGGCGATTTCGGTGCGGAACACTTCGGTCAACACCAAGTATTCGCAGCCCTCGTTTGCATCATCTAATTCCCGTTTGATCGTCTTGCGAAAGCCCGCACGCTTCATGGTCTTAGGCGCGTTGTCATCTGCGGCGCGTGCCATGTTGGTAAAGCGAGCGTCGCCATGTTCATCAAAAAACGCTTTCGCCTGCCTCAGCATCGCATACGATTCGGAATTACCCCAGCCGCCACGCTGCGCTACGAACGCATCAAACATAGCCTTACCAGCCCGCACGCATTCCCCCGCAGGCCACGCCACTGCGCCCGCCTCGATAGCTAATTCACCACTTACGGCCACCAATGCAAAGCGCTGCGCCGCGCGGCTTATCTGCCCCGATGCGCCGGGCTTTACCCATTCGCTTACTAACCCTTCAATCGCGGTGCGTGCGCGATTGGCGAGCGTGTCCACATTCGCTACTGCCCATTCAAGGAACGTGCCCCCCGGTGCGCCATAGGTGCGTACGCACGCGCGTTGCAGCGCTTCGGATAATGCCGCGCCGCCTTCGTGCCCGTGCAAGATATCAAAGCACCCAAAGCCTGCGCCTGCATCCGCAGGTAAATCAATCAATCGAATTTCTTGCCCGGCGCGTGCCTTTTTTCCGGCTTCCATCATGTGCGTTGCAAGCCCCACTTCACCGCCTGAAAGTATGAGCACTTTCCAAGTAAGCGCCGCACGCGCACCGCCGGATTTTGTGGAGCGCACTTTCGCCGATTCGTTCGCTAATAGGTAGGCCGCTTCACCCGCGATACGCGCCTCTAGCTGGGCAAGCTCGTCAAGGATTAACACCGCGTCGCAGCGCTGCACCGCGAGCGATTCAAGGCCGTTATCCGTCGCTCGCCAGCGCTTCATGTATTCCGGCGCACCCACAACGGAAGCGGCCACACGCAATAGCGTGGTTTTGCCTGATGAACTATCGCCCACGAAATGAAACCCGCCCGAATCCACGCCCGCAGGCCGCGCCATCATGCCGGCGAAGGCGCACGATACCGCAAATATCAATCGCAAATTGCCGATGCACAATGCGCCGATTTCATCATTCCATTTGTGAAGCGAACCCTTCACGGTAAACGATGGTTCATGCGCCGCATCGCTTTGAAACAAGATGCGTTCGTCTGTCTCCCCAATCGTTTCGCGTGGCAACACATAGGCGCGGCCATGCCAGCCCAATCTATCCACGCATTTCGCGCTGCCTTCGGGTGCGCGGGTTTGGATGTATTGCGCCAGCGCATGTTTCGCTTTAGCCATAGGCGCGATTTGCAAGCCTTGCGCCATGAGGCGGGCGCGGTATTCGTTGCCATCGCCCGCGAGCATGGAAGCGGGTAGCGGCCACTCACGCGGTGCGCCGTCGGGATTGGAAAACGAAAGCAGATAACCCCAGCCATCGGCTTGCGCATCGCGCGTGCGTGCCAACACGTCCAATGGCGAACATATCCACAGTTTCGGCAGTGCGTTGCCCTCGCGATCACGGCCAAAAAAATACACGCCTTCGGGTGTAACCATGAACGGGTCAAGTTTCTGCGGCGCATTGGCTTCATCGGGCGCAGCGTTTGGGTTAAACGCGCCCAAGTGTTCCCCGTTTTCATCAAATACCTGCGGCGCAATTTGGGCACTTTTTGAGGAATATCTCCCAGA
>JANMDS010000437.1:0-2445 GCA_031376405.1 Betaproteobacteria bacterium | reverse complement strand
CTGTGTCAATGAAAGTATGTATTTGTGTTTGTGGACGTTTCCGCAAACGACAGAGGCTGATCGGCGCTTCGCGCGCACGGAGCGTGAGAATTTTTTCAAGAAGACAAAAGGCGCGCAACACGATTCGCCCGTGTCACAACGCGCCCTTTTGGCTGCCCCTGTTATTCGTGATCGGCACCGCAGCTTGGTGAGTAGGCTTGTGACAGCTACCGAGGCCGCGCGTCGTGGGAGCGGCGTAGGGTTTTATTTGCAGCCACTCTCCGTTGATGATGGAGCCCAAGCGATGGTCGCAGCGTTCGCGGGTGATGTGCTTGGCGAGCACCTTCCAATGGTGCGACTTGGCGGTCGCGTACCTTTGCGGCCGCTTGCGAATCTACACAAGGATCGACGAGGTGCGCTTGCGCCCCGCGTCTCGGAACTTCTGTTGTCCACATCTTGCACGGTAGGGGGTGACGGCTCGTTAAAAATTGGCAGCAACTATTACTGTGCCGTTTCTGCGGAGATTGGGCCGCTTGACCCACGACCATTTGACGATTTTCTCGCATCAATGGTGCGAGGTCGGGAGCCAACGCCATTTCGAATCACGATGACGTGGTTCGGAGCAGGACTCAAAATGCTCTTCTACAAAAGCATAGCGGTAGGTCTATTCGGTGGCGGCGACAATAAGCCAGTTCGTGAAGCGCTGAATGCGCTTAAAGAAATCGAGCGAGATGGCGAGCAGGCAATAGTAGGGACTCAAATTACCGCAGCAACGTGGGCAAAAACCGCTGAGCGCGCGCGCCAGCAAGCCTCGCACTTATCGCGATCTATGCAGGGGTGGGGAGGCATTACAACATCTGATTTTTGTGGGGACGAAATTCGTGCTGTGTGCGCAAGCGTAGGTGGTTTATTTCTGCGCAGTCCTGCGAATGTCACCGCGTGGCCACTGCATGCCATCGCCCGTACATTCCCCATGCGCCCCGTTTCGCCGTGGCCTTACGGTGGGGTTTTATTGCGCACCGGCGATGGGCGATTGTTGCCGATTCAGCCGGGGCAACAAGTTCAAGAGGTAGCGATTGAAGCCGTGATTGCCCCGCCGGGCTATGGTAAGTCAGTCTTAGCCAATGCGATGCATCTGGCGCACATTTTGAGCCCGCGGGCCAAAGCTCTCCCGTTGTTCTCGTTGATCGATATCGGCTCGTCCGCGCTTGGGTTGATCGACCTTGTTAGGGAACGATTACCAGCTTCCCAACAGCATTTAGTGTGTTACGCGAAATTCCTGAACGACGCCGCGAAACCTGACTGTCGCGTGAACCCGTTTGATACCCCGCTTGGTTTCCGCAGTCCGGTGCCGCGTGATCGCGAGTCGCTTGTTAATTTGATGACCACAATTTTGACGGCAGCTGATTCCGACACGCCGGTCGAGGGGGTCGAGCTTGCAGGGCGACTTGTTGATGCCATGTACGCTGCGTCAAGCGGTGATGTCGCAAAACGCTATGAATCGGGACGCAGTATGATTGTAGACGCGGGCCTCGCCCGGCACGAGATTGCGTTGGACGGTTTCGCTACGTGGTGGGAAATTGTTGATAAGTTAGCCGCGTCAGGTAACGTAGTTGCAGCCTTGCACGCCCAACGTCAGGCTGTGCCCGCGCTGGGTGATGCCCTGAGCGCGCTGAACGAAAAAACGATCCGCGATCTGTACGAACAGCGGAAAGACATCCTCAGCGCGGCTCAACGCATGATTTCGTCTGCAATCAATGATTACCCAATGATTGCATCGCCAACTACGTTAGAGTTGGGGGGCGCGCGCGTGATCGTTCTTGATCTCGGTGAGGTAGCCAAAGGTGACGGGCCTGGTGGTAGAAAACAAAGCGCAGTTATGTATATCGTCGCTCTGATGGTCTCGATGCGTCGTCTCGCGTTTCGCGCTGACGATATTTCGGAGCTCCGATGCCCTAAGCAGCACCATACATTGCATCTGCGTGAGATCGCTGATGCAATGTCAAGCCCAATGCAGCTTACCTTCGATGAATTCCACCGCGCCGGACGGTTTGAAGGAGTGCGAAATCAAGCCGTGCTTGCCGCCCGTGAGGGTCGAAAAGCGGGCGTCAATATTCGATTGATTTCGCAATCAGATGAAGATATTCCACCAGTTTTCTTGAATGATTTGCGTACGGGTTTGTACTTCTTGGGCGGAGCAGATGAGGCGGTGTTGGCTCGCTATCGGGAGAAGTTTGGACTCAATGAAACACAGTGTGTGGCGCTGTCTCGTTACGCAACAGGACCCACATCCGCGGGCGCACCGTTGCTCGCGATTCACTGGACGAAGGCGGGACGTAACGTTATGTTTGCAACTCTCACCATCGGAGCCCTTGAGCTGTGGGCGTTTTCTACTACAGCGGAGGACACAGCGCTGCGTGAGCGAGTGACATTAAGGCTAGGTGCCCGCGAGGGCGTTAAGGCGCT
>JANMDS010000416.1:0-2310 GCA_031376405.1 Betaproteobacteria bacterium | reverse complement strand
GCCATTATTTGATGGGCACGACGACTGCCTCGAACTCTTGGGCAATCAATTTATTGCGAATTTTTTCGGCAAATGCTTTTTCTTTGTAAGGACCCACGCGCACGCGTGTGACCTGACCGTTTGCCACATCAAGCTTTTCGCGATAGGCTGTTTTGTAGCCCAGCTCACGGGCCCGAGCCAGCGCTTTTTGCGCTGAGCCACCATCGCGCACCGCCAACAGCTGCACCACATAGTCGCCGGTGACAGGATCTGTTTTGGGGCCGTCGGGGTCGGCAGGCTTTGCGTCGGCAGGTTTCGCTGCATCTGCCGATTTGATCGGCTCCAGCTTTTTGTCTGCGGAGGGTTCCGCCTGTTTTTCAGCAGATTTTGTTTCCACTACGGGAGGAACAGCTTTCTCAGTGGCCTTTGCTGCCGCTTCAGTGGGGATTGCAGGCTTCACTGCCGCCGCAACGACGGCATCGGGCGCGGGCGCAACAGAAATGGGTTTGACACCTTCGGCGCTTTTAAGCGCCTCTTTCACCGCTTCTTTTGGGGCCGTGGTGATGGGCCGAGGCTCAAAAGGCGTTTTTTCAACATTCGGGATGCGAATGTCTACTTCGTCGGCCAACGGCGGAGGCTCTTTTTCGAACATGACCGGTAGCGCGATGGCGGCGATTAGCGCCAGTAGCGCAGCGCCCACCAAGCGGCGACGGGCACGCCGCCGGAGCACATCAACAGAACTCGAAGTTTGAGAAGGCGATTCAGTCATGCGCGGGCTCGTCGATTGCGTTCGATCACTTCGAAGGCTTCGCCCAAGATGTGAAACGAACCGAAGACTAAGATTCTATCAGTTTCGGCAGCATTTTTGTGCGCTGCAACATAGGCTGTTTCCACGCTCTCAAAGCAGGTTATGGACTTCTCATTGACACCAACCGCACACAGTGCCAATTTGATTTTTTCAGCAGACAAGCCCCGCGCGCCGTGGGTAGGCACCACATGCCATTGCGTCACCCGAGCTTTGAGCGCCGCTACAACGCCCGCGACATCTTTGTCGTTCAGCATACCGAACACCGCGATCGTTTCGGGGTGGTAGCCCATATCGGAGAGCGCGTCGTCTAGCACCAGCGCCGCGTGTGGATTATGCGCGGCGTCTAACACCACAGTGGGCCGCCCTGGCAACACCTGAAACCGCCCTGGCCACTCTACGGTGAGCAATCCTTCGCGAATGCTACCTGCACGCGCCGGCAATTTTTCTTTGAGTGCGTACAGTGCGGCTAGCGCAGTGGCCGCGTTGTGAATTTGGAATTTACCGCGTAAAGCGGGGTAGGGCAGCGCCATCTTGCGGCCATCGGGGGCCGTATAGGTCCATTGCGTAGCGTCGGTCGCGGTGGCCAGGTAACCCTTGCCGCGCCGCAGATATACGCCGTGTGTCTCCGTGCCCTTGGGGTACGCGTGGAAACCGAGGCCGCGCGTAATCCCTTCCACATTTTCCGGCGGATAGATTTCGCCAAACACCAGCGCTTTGCCCGTCCGAGCCACACCTAATTTTTCTCGAGCGATGTCTTCGCGTGTCGGGCCTAAATAATCCATGTGGTCAAGCGCGATGCTCGTGACCACCGCGCAATCGGCATCCACCAAATTCGTCGCATCCAGCCGCCCGCCCAAACCCACTTCCAAGATGAGCGCATCCAAAGGTGCTTTTGAAAACGTCACGAATGCGGCTAGGGTAGCGAACTCAAAAAACGTCAGAGGCACATCGCTTCGCGCGGCTTCCACCGCCTCAAATGATTCAACAAGTGCGGCATCAGAAAGTTCACGCCCGTCCACGCGCACCCGCTCGTTGTAGCGCACCAAATGGGGAGAGGTGTAAAGCCCAACCTTGTAGCCTTCGCAGCGCAAAATCGACTCCAACATCGCGCACACCGAGCCTTTGCCATTTGTGCCGGTTACGATGAATACCGGACAGGTCGGCGTAACGTTAAGTTTTTTGTAGACTGGCGCGATACGCCCGAGCCCCATGTCAATCGTTTTTGGGTGTAGCGCTTGCATGCGCGTAAGCCAGTGCGCGAGTGAGAGTTTTTCCATACGTGAGCGCCAGTTTACGGGCATTTTTTAAGGAGATAATCTTGAAAAAGTGCTTGTTTTGCGCCGCAGGTATTTGTGGGGAAATTCGTCAATCCGTAGGGTGGGGTTCCCCCACCCATTTCATTTCTTTTCCGTTCGAACTCAATCTAGCAGAAGTGTTTTTTGACGCGTGCACGATGTGTGTTGAGGTGGGGTGAACCCCACCCTTGTATTATCTTTCCACAGTCTTGAAGTTGCTGACGAGGC
>JANMDS010000384.1:0-5754 GCA_031376405.1 Betaproteobacteria bacterium | reverse complement strand
AATGCGGCGTTTAGGCTATCGCGAACTTCATCGAGGTGCGCGCGCGTCGCAGCATTTGATTTACCCATGCGCAACGCCCCATCAAGCTTGGCAACTAAGCGCTTTGCTGATTGCCGGTGCAACGCACGGGCCTCGGCAGCGGCGGTGGAATTGGTTGGACGGGTGAGCGCTGCGGCAATACGTTTTGCATGCTCTCGCTGCAGTGCGCGCCGTGCGGGGGAGACATCGCGTGTGCCGGTCGCGTCGCTCCAGACCGTGTTTTCGAGCGTGGTGTAAATCTCATCAAGCGAAAGCGTGTTGAGCGAATCTTTCACCAACGCGGGGGCTTCCAGCACGCGTTGGGCTACTTTTTCTGAAAGCATACGATCCAAAACGCTGCGCTGCATGCGCAACACGCGCTCGGCAAACGAAACGCTCGTCGGCGGCTCGGACACACGGTCAAGATTATCGAGCGGGATGCGGCTCATGAACTCGGCCGGAAAACTGAATACGTCGTCGCGCAAGACCGTGTCGGCCACAAATTGCATCGCATCGCGCTGGCGCTGGGTGTTAACAGGCGTGTAGGTCGCCCGGCCCGTGCCTGCGTGGTCACGCAGGTAGGTCACGCCGCCAATGTTTTTCGCGATAAACCCCACTGCCTGTTCTACCAAAGTCATACCGGTGTCTACCCGCCGCCGCTGCACAGCGTAGCTCGTGCCTACAGGGAGCGTTTGCGCTTGGGCAGACTCCCACAATTCACGGGTGAGTAGCAAGCGGCGCTTGGCGAACGCAATGGGGTCGTTACCCAAATCCCGTTGGTTCACATCCGGATCCATCCCGTCGCCGTCGCCATTGACTTCCTCGTCCGTGGCGTAAGCCAAGGTGGGCTCGGCGCTGCGATTGGCGATGGCGGCGAGCCCCGTTTTTTCATCAGCGGAAGAAAACTCTTTGTACGCATACTCCACCGCCCAGTAGTCGTAGGGGCCAATTGAGGTGCCGTAATAGGGGCCTTGCGGTTCGCCCTTTAGAGCGACATTAAACGGCACGTAATCCATGATGGAGCCCGTGACCCCGTTAATTTTTGTAAATGCAGGATCGCTGGTTTGCGCTAAGGTGTAAATCGTGGACGAGCGAAAATTATGCCGAAAACCCAGCGTATGGCCCACCTCGTGGGTCACCACGCTTTTCACCACATCTTTTGAGATGGCCAATGCCTCTGGGCTTTCCATCGGTAGCTCGCCGCGCATATCGAGCAAATCTAGGGCAAAGTTTGCCTCTTCCATCATGCTCTCGCCGTGGTTGCACTGCTCATCGTGGGCGTGGGCGGTGGCGGGTTTACTTCCAGAAGGCCGGAAGTAATGATCGCTTGCGAAACGGCGGGGCAGGCGGCCCCAGCCTGCGCCGATTGAGATATCGGCATCTAAAATTTCGCCAGTACGCGGATCAATCGTGCTCGGGCCTACGGCTAAAGCACCATCGCTGTAATCGACGAACCAGCGAATCGATGCCCGCATCGTGTCGTCCGTGTCACCTTCGTCGCTCTCTTCTTGCTGCTTGGCCACGAGCGCATTTTTGAAACCAATTTTCTCGAACGCTTTGTTCCACTCCAGCACCCCATCGCGCACAGCATCGCGGTATTCGAGCGGCACGTTGCGGTCTATCCAAAACGTGATGGGTTTGATGGGCTCGGCCAGCACGTCACTGCCGTCGGGACGTTCTAAACGCCAGCGCCGAATCACATATTGCCGATTGAAAGGCGCGGCATCGTTACTGTATTGCCACTGCTGGAGATTGAAGTGGCCGATACGATCATCAGCAGCGCGCGTGCGCATGGGCAGCTCGGGCAAGCGGGCGAGCGAATAATGCAGGCCTAAGAAAAAGCTACGGGCATCGGGTGTGCTGCGCACGGGCGTGGGCTGCGGGCCCGGCGTGGGCACGAGGGAAGGTGTGGGCAAACGCGCTGTTGCGTAGTGCGCGTTTAGCGCGAGCGAAGTGCCTTGCGGGGTGCTGCGTACTTTACTAAAGTTGGAGTTGCGCGCGTCGAACGCATAGCCAGATCGGAAGCTATTTTCTAGTAGCGCCGAAACATTCATCAAATCGGCAAAGAAAATACTATTGGCTTCCACCAAAAACGATTTACGCTCTGGGTGTGGCAGCGAGAGCACCGGAACGCTGACGAGCAGACTATTACTGGTTATGGCATCAACCGCACGGGAAAGTGGCGAACCCGAATCACCTTGATGCTTGAAATTGCGTGCGATGAGCTGTAGTACGTTGTGCTGCCGCTTGAAGGTCACGACGTGGCTGCGGAGCATGCGAAACGCCGACAGCGCCCGATCGTCTGGCAATCCCCGGGCTACATTGCCTTGCAAAAAATAGAGCTGACCGAGCTGCTCTGGGCTTAGCTCTAAATAAACTTTGTCGTCTTTTTCATAAAGCGTAAACAGTCCATCCGTTTTCTTCGCATCTTTAATCACATCGGCGAATGCCCGCAGCGGCGGCCCAGATGCAGCGGCCGCTGCCGGAGGAGTTGGCGCGGCGGTGGGCGGAACAGCCGAGGGCGCGGCGGGAGTGGTCCCGCTGGCCGCAGGGCGCGCGGCGGCGATGGGTGGTTGCGGCGCCATTGCAGTGGGCGGTGTGGGGATGGATGTGCAACCGGCAGCCAAAAGTGCAGCGCAAATGGCCGCGAGAGATGTGAAATTCATGAACAAGTCCTCCGAATTTTAATTTTGCCTGTGAGTGCGCCCGCGCGCTTGCAGGCTGGGACGAATGGCGGAAAAGCGGGGATGAGCACCATTTCAATCCAAAACTCATTAAAACCTGCGGCGTAAAAACGGCATTTTTCGGAAGGTATCTCTCAAAAAATGCCGCTTTTACGCCGCAGGTATTAAGTGTTTAAAGCCCCACCATTTCACCGCGCACGGTGTACACCATGGCCTCGGTTATTTTCACGTCTACATACTGATTTATCAGACTCGCGCTTCCAGGGAAATTCACTACGCGATTGTTTTCTGCGCGAGCGGCCAAATCGCCACTGCCTTTTTTAGATTCACCGGTGACGAGCACCCGTTCAATTCGCCCGACCATTTTTTCGCTCCACGCGAACATTTGGGCATTCACAAGATTTTGCAATTGCTGCAAGCGCGCAAGCTTCACCTCGGGCGGGGTGTCGTCTGGCAAATCCGCTGCGGGCGTGCCGGGGCGGGTGGAGTACACAAAACTAAAGCTGCCATCAAAATTAACGTCTTCAATAAACTTCATCGTGGCCGCATGATCGGCATCGGTTTCGCCAGGAAAGCCGACGATGAAATCGGAGGTGACCGACAAATCGGTGCGAATCGCACGCAGCTTACGAATGATAGATTTGTATTCCAATGTGGTGTAGCCGCGCTTCATCGCTGCCAAAATGCGGTCGCTACCCGATTGCACCGGCAAGTGCAATTGCGAGGCCAGTTTGGGCACTTTCGCGTAGCAATCAATTAAACGCTGGCTCAACTCACGCGGGTGCGAAGTGGTGAAGCGAATGCGCTCGATACCATCAATTTGAGCGATGGTTTCGATGAGCTCAGCTAAGTCGGCAATGCCGTCGCCCGCTGTTTTGCCCCGATAGGCGTTCACGTTTTGCCCCAAGAGCGTAAGCTCGCTCACGCCTTTAAGCGAAAGCTCTGCCACCTCGGTGAGTACGTCTTCAAACGGGCGGGAAATCTCTTCACCTCGCGTAAACGGTACCACGCAAAACGAGCAATATTTGCTGCAACCTTCCATGATAGACACAAACGCGCTCGCGCCCTCAACGCGCGCGGGCGGCATCGCATCAAACTTCTCTATTTCTGGAAACGAAATATCAACTTGCGCCCGGCCCGTGCGCTGCTTTTTGGCAATAAGCGCGGGCAGGCGGTGAATCGTTTGCGGGCCGAACACCACATCGACCAACGGCTCGCGGATGACGATATTTTTGCCCTCCTGCGAAGCTACGCAACCGCCCACTCCGATGATGAGATTGGGGTTTACCTTTTTTAGGTTGCGCATGCGCCCTAAATCGTGAAACACCTTTTCTTGTGCCCGTTCTCGTACCGAGCAGGTGTTAAACAAAATCACATCTGCGTCTTCTGGTTTATCGGTTTTTTCCAACCCATTGGAGGCGTGCAAAATGTCCAGCATCTTGTCAGAGTCGTACTCGTTCATCTGGCAGCCAAAGGTGCGGATGTAGACTTTTTTTGGTGCGTTAGCGTCGCGCGCGGGCAAAACAGGAGGCGCGGCTTTGAAGGCGGTAATGCGTTTGGACATGATGGGCAGGGCGCGCAGTATTATCTGGCGTTGCGAAAGAACAGCACGGCATTATAGGACTTTGGAGCGCTTCGCCTGGGCTGAGCGAGGATGAATATCATCAATACCTGCGGCGTAAAAATGCCCTCTTTCGGAAATTATCTCCCTAAATTTGGACGGTTTTTTCGGCCTCCAAAACCGGCTTCGGGATACGATAACCGTACCGCACCGCCGTTAATTCCGCCAAAATGGAAACCGCTATTTCCGGTGGCGTGCGGGCGCCATTTTTGATTCCGATGGGGCCGTGCAAGCGATCAAGCTGCGCGTGTGTCATACCAAAATGTTCGATCAACCGCGCGCGGCGCTTGGCGTGATTTATGCGCGAGCCAATTGCACCTACGTAAAACGCATTCGACACCAGCGCCTCCATGAGCGCCATATCGTCGAGCTTGGGGTCGTGGGTGAGGGCGACGATTGCGGTATGCGCATCGGGCGTGAGCTCGCGCACAACGTCATCGGGCATCTCACGCGTTAATTTTGCACCGCTCACATCGAAGCCATCGGCGTATTCGCTGCGCGGATCGCACACGATTACGCTGTAGCCGAGTGCAGAAGCCATGTCCGCGAGATAGGTGGTCATTTGCCCCGCGCCGATAATCAGCAAGCGCCAGGCAGGGCCAAATGTGGCGACGAGCGCATCCTCGGTGAGGGCGAGTACGTCGCTCGCTGCGCCATCGCTCAGTGTTGCAGCACCGGTCGTGCGCGCCACGCGGCGCTGCGTCACCCGGCCCATCGCCACGCGCTCTAGCAGCGCCGGCAATTGCGTTGCGGCAGCTATTGGTTCGAAGAATATTTCTAGCGTACCGCCGCAGGGCAGGCCAAATTTATTCGCTTCATCGGAGGTTACGCCGAACACCGTAAGCTCGCAGCCTGACGCACAAATCGTGCCCGCACGCATGCGCACAATGAGCTCTTCTTCAATGCAGCCGCCTGATACGGAGCCCGCCACCTGCCCATCGTCGCGGATCACCACGTTCGAGCCAATCGGGCGGGGCGCAGAGCCCCAGGTGCGCGTGACCGTACCCAACACCGCGCGGTGGCCTGACTCCGTCCACTGCACCGCTTGCCGCAGCACGGCCAAATCAAAATTGTCCATACTCGAATTATCGTCGGTTTAGCGCGAGGAGGACAACCCCACGCGCAAACGCTACACTTTCGTCCTATTCGCAGCAACTGCGTTACGCAACCAAAATAATGTCTACCCCCTTGCCAGAACCCAAAAATCTCATGTGCCTCATCTGCGGCTGGATTTATAACGAAGCCGAAGGCTACCCCGAAGAAGGCATTGCCCCTGGTACGCGTTGGGAAGATGTGCCGCCAAACTGGGGCTGCCCCGAGTGCGGCGCGCGCAAGGATGATTTTGAAATGGTTCAAATTTAATTCTGCGCCTGCTCCTTGCGGGAAAGGGCGATGTGCGCAACATAAAGAGCATCCAGTGCCTCTTACATT
>JANMDS010000359.1:0-2426 GCA_031376405.1 Betaproteobacteria bacterium | reverse complement strand
CAATTCGCGGGTACACATAATTTCGATTACGCAGGTTTTGCCGTGATTCATCTGCAAATCAATCGCTTTTTTGAGCGCCGTGCCTACGTCTTCTAGCTTATCAACGACGATGCCTTCCGCGCCCATCGCTCTCGCAATGGCGGCGAAACTTTCGCTTTCTAGCTCGCCCGCTACGAACCGGCGATTGTAAAAATCCACCTGATTTTTTTTCTCTGCACCCCACTGCCTGTTGTGGAACACCACTGCGGTAACGGGGATTTTGTGGCGCACGGAAGTCATAATTTCCACCATGCTCATTGCCCACGCGCCATCGCCCGCGTAGGCCACGGCGGGGCGTTCGGGTGCAGCTAATTTTGCGCCGATCATCGTGGGCAGCGAGTAGCCGCAGTTGCCAAAACTCATCGGCGCGAAGTAGCTGCGCGGCTCTTCGAAGCGCAAATAGCTATTGGCTACGGCATTGATGTTGCCGATGTCAGTGGAGACCATCACCCGTGGCGGCATGGCTTTTTCGAGCTCACGCAACACTTGCCGTGGGTGTAAATACTGCCCGCCATTAAAAGTTTTTTCCTTTTTTGCCTCTTCAATCATGTCCAAACTATAGGCATCGCGCTCATGAGTCCATTCCGTGAGTTCTATTTCCCATGCGGCCTTTTCGCTGGCGATTTTCGTGGCACGCTCGGGTTTCGTCGCGTCGCAGGCGAGTGTTTTGTTCGCTATGCGGCGCAGTAATTCCGTGGCCACGGCTTTCGCATCGCCCGCAATGCCCACGGATATTTTTTTAACCAAACCTAAGTTGGTGTGGTCCGCTTCCACTTGAATAATCTTCGCCTCTTTCGGCCAGTAATCGATGCCGTGTTGGGCCAACGTGCCAAACGGCCCCATGCGCGAGCCCAGCGCAATCACCACATCTGCTTGCGCGATCAACTTCATCGCCGCCTTGCTGCCTTGGTAGCCAAGCGGGCCACACCACAGCGGGTGGCTCGCGGGGAAACTATCGTTGCGCAAATAGCCGTTGGCCACAGGTGCGCCCAATCGCTCAGCGAGCGCTTTGCAGGCTTCCACTGCTTCGCCCATTACCACGCCGCCGCCAGAGAGGATAACGGGGAATTTCGCGTTTGCCAGCAACTCCACGGCAGCGGTGAGGGAGTGTTCGCCGCCCGCGCCGCGCTCTACACGCATCGGTTTAGGGATTTCGCACTGTATTTCGCCGTAAAAATAATCGCGCGGGATGTTCAATTGCGTCGGCCCCATTTCCGACATCGCCCGATCAAAACATCGCGCCGTGAATTCCGCCATCCGCTTCGGGTTGTTCACATGCCCCTGATAGCGGGTGAATTCTTGAAACATCGGTAACTGCGCCGCTTCTTGAAAGCCGCCCAATCCCATGCCCATCGTGCCGGTTTCTGGCGTTACGATCACAACGGGGCTGTGCGCCCAATAGGCCGCCGCAATGGCCGTTACGCAATTGGAAATACCCGGGCCGTTTTGCCCAATCACTACGCCGTGTTTACCTGAGGCACGCGCATAGCCATCGGCCATATGGGCAGCGCCTTGCTCATGTACGACGGGAATTAGTTGAATACCTGCGGGCGCAAAAATATCCATCGCGTCCATAAAGGCCGAGCCCATGATGCCGAAAATATCGCGCACGCCATTGGCAACGAGCGTTTCGACAAACGCTTCCGAAGGGGTCATTTTTTGCACGCCCTGGGCAACGGCGCGGTTTAAATTTTCAGCTTTCATACGGAAATCTCCTGCGTGAAGTGGGCGACAAACGCGCACACTTCAATATCAGTTTGAAGTTCAGGGGCGCATGTTATCTACGCGAGAAATCATTGGGCTCCGAATACGGAATAAATCGAGACAAGCGATAGTCAAAAAACGAGACAACACGTATCGTTCATTGATCCGGCACTTCCCATGCAGTCGCGGGCGCTCTATTCGGCACAGGCTCGTCGCACCACCACTATGAATGATTTGTCCGATTTAGACGACAACCTTGCCAACTCCGCTGCGCACCCCACGATCACCCACACTACGCAAGCGTTGTTTGGTTTCGAAAGCCCGTTTTCGTGTCAGGGCTTTGAAACAAGTGAAGCCCATGTGCCTGAAATCGACCAGGCCTATCGCTTCCACCCCGAAACCACGCTGGCGATTTTGGCGGGGTTCAAATTTAACCGGCGCGTGCTTTTGCAAGGCATGCATGGCACAGGCAAATCCACGCATATTGAACAAGTAGCTGCACGGCTGAATTGGCCCTGCGTGCGGGTGAACTTAGACGGACATGTGAGCCGGATGGATTTAGTGGGCAAGGATGGCATCGTGCTGCGAGAGGGCAAGCAGGTGACGCAGTTTCAGGAAGGCATTGTGCCGTGGGCTCTGCAGCGCCCGGTAGCGCTCGTGTTTGATGAATACGATGCGGGCCG
>JANMDS010000350.1:0-6885 GCA_031376405.1 Betaproteobacteria bacterium | reverse complement strand
TTCGTAAATGGTTGTGGTGTAAAAGTTGTCAATCGTTACATATGCATCGGGGCGCACTGGGTGCGAGAGCGGCCCGGCATCCATCACAAATTGGTGTTGTCGAAGGAAGCTAATCTGTTCAATGCGGGCCACCACGGCGCTCCCCGCTGAAGCGGAAAATTGTTGATCGCGTAATACCGTGAAACCTTCTTTTAGCGAAAGCTGAAACCAATCGCGACACGTGACGCGGTTACCGCTCCAGTTGTGGAAGTATTCATGAGCAACAACAGCTTCAATTTTCCGGAAATCGCTGTCGGTAGCCGTTTCGCGTTTGCCCAAAAGTAACGCCGCGTTGAAAATATTAAGTCCCTTGTTTTCCATCGCGCCGAAATTGAAGTCGTCCGCGCAATAGATCATGAACCGATCGAGATCGTACTCACGCCCGTAAGCCTGTTCGTCCCAACGCATCGCGCGCTTGAGGGCATCCATCGCAAAATGGCACTGATTGAGACTGTGTTGTTTCGCGTAAATTTCGAGCCGCACAATGCGCCTGGAAGCAGTGACAAATGAATCTGCGAGCACGGATAGTTCGCCTGCCACCAGCGCGAACAAATACGATGGTTTCGGGAAGGGATCATCCCACACCGCTTCATGTCGCCCCTCAGGCAAATCGCGTTGCGAAACCAAATTACCATTTGCCAGCAGCACCGGATACGTAGCCTTGTTGGCACGCATCGTCACCGTATAGCGGGCCATTACGTCCGGACGATCCGGGAAATAGGTGATGGCCCGAAAGCCTTCCGCTTCGCATTGGGTGCAAAAAGTATCACCGGTTATGTAGAGGCCTTCGAGCGAACTATTGGCTTCGGGGTTGCACTGCGAACGCACATAAAGCGCACCCTCGGAGGGCATGTTTTTTAGGTAGATATTGCCGGAAACCTGCTCAATTTGCGCCGCAGGTACAGGCAGTCCATTGAGGGTCAGATCGCGTAACGTGAGGCCTTGGCCGTAGAGCACCAGATCGCCCTCGCCTCGGCGGCGAAACCGAAGCGTTGCCTCTACTTCGGTTGCGCTGGGCTTGAGCTCGAACGTGAGCGCAACGTGGTCGATGAAAAAAGCAGGTGCTTGGTAATCTTCGCGCTGAATGGCGAGAGGCGAGTCGGTTGGCAAAGCAGTTTAGGGTTTTTTAGGCTCGGTAACCACTACCGTAAAGGTGTGCTCAGCAATCAACTGCGTATCATAGTAGACAGCCATTGACCACTCTCCTGGAACCAACTCCTCTTTGGTATCGAAGCGATAGAGAAACGGCCATTTCATTACGCCATTGATCGGTTTGAAAAACGTTTTCTCTTCGACCACGGTGCGCGGTTTGGATTCACCTTTTGGCGTAAAAGGCGGGTGTTTGATCACCGTGTTAATCGGGACCAAGCGCGTGCCGGTAAAGCCTGTGAGTTGAAAAACATAGCCGATCACGGTGCCTAGCTCCGCGTTAATCGTGCGCGTTTCTCCGACAAAGAACGGCAACATTTTGTCCGCACCAGAGCGCATTTCGTAGGTGCCCACATCGAAACTGCCTGGCTCTAAAGGCGGGCGGTTAACGCGCGCTTTTTGTGCGGCATCTTCGTTTTTTTTAGCGTTCGCATTCGGCTGGGCCAACGCCTGCGCGCTAACACACCACGCTAAGATCAAAAATAGTCCCCGAAACCCCATTTTCATTGCACACCTCTCAAGGTCGTTGCGTAAAGCCTATCGCTATAAACGGCTCATGTCGCTTCAAGTTTACCGATTACTATTTCCTGACCCCTATTGAATGGAAACCTGCGGCGTAAAACAGGCACGTTTTGAAGGATATCTCCCAAAATTTGGGCAAAAAAAAGCCAGGATCACCTGGCTCTTTTGCTGCGCATTACGCAAAGCTTACGCTTTTTTCATCGCGCGGATGGCTTGCACAAGGCGGCTCTTCGTGCGGCTCGCGGTATTTTTGTGCATGATTTTTTTATCGGAAATACGGTCGATCACCGATTGGGAATCGTGCATTTGCTTCAACGCCGCATCCTGGTCGCCCGCTTCAATAGCTTTACGAACCTTTTTGATTGCAGTACGAAGTTCGCTGCGCTGGGCCATGTTGTGGCCGCGCTGCGCAACGGATTGACGTGCACGCTTGCGTGCTTGGGCTGAATTTGCCATGGTATTGAAGTCCTCTTGACGTCACCCCAAAGGGTGGATAGGGAAATTTGGTAAGCTTTCCAGTATAGCTCACAATCCCTTGGTTTAGCGCAAAAAACCTAAGCATCTGACGAATAAGGCTATTTTCGCGTAGCTTTCCACGTAATCGTGCCAGATTCCTCGGAAATTCGGCCCATGGTTCCGGTCATTTCGTGGCTCCGAGCCCCCTCGCCAACTTTGCCGCGCAGCCGCCAAGTTTGTTGATTCATTTGGTAGATGAACTCAACGTCGTTGCCCCGAAGCGAGAAATCTCGCACGAAACCTGCGTTGGGTTTGGCTTCTATTTTTTGGAAGGTTTGGCTCAAATTGAGGTCAAATTGTGCCGCAGGTTTCGCTACGTCGACGACCCATTGCCCTTCGATATTCGCTGGAACAACCCAAAGATAGACCCGATGGGCCTTATCGCTTCCCAGTGGCTTAGTGGGTGCACGCACGAAGAGCGTTTCATCCGCAGGCCAGGCCCCCATGTCCCACTCGTGGGAGACGATGCGGCTGCCCGGCTTTAATTCTCGTAACAATTTTGGGCGCAGCTTTTCGTTAAATTCCGGTAGCAAATACATCGTCACCACTGAATATTCGGCGTAGTTCGCCTCGAAAATGTCCTGATTGACGAATTCCACGCGCCGAGCCAGTCGGAGGGATTTCGCTTTTTCCTTGGAAAGTTTTACCAGCGTTTCATCTATTTCCAGCCCGCGTGCAAACGCGCCGCGCCGGGCCGCCGCGATGACTATCCGGCCGTCGCCAGAGCCTAAATCCACCAGCCGATCACTTGGTTTCACTTCGGCCAATTGCAACATGCGCTCGACCACATGCGGCGGGGTGACCACGAACGGCACTTCCTCTGAGGGGCGGGAGTCCTGAGCGAAAACAACAGAGGCGAGCGGTAAAAACGCGAGACTTAACAAACGCATAGAAGATAATTCGGGACATGTTGACTCAATCATACCTGTGGCGCAAAAAAATATGTCACTTCTACGCGCCCTAGCCTCAACCAGCGGCTTTACGCTCCTATCGCGGGTCACAGGGCTCATCCGTGACATGATCGTGACGGCCTCGTTTGGCGCGAGCGGATTGCGCGATGCGTTTGAAATCGCGTTTCAATTGCCTAACATGATGCGTCGGCTCTTTGCTGAAGGCGCTTTTTCGCAGGCATTTGTGCCCCTGCTTGGGCGCACGCGGGCCAGCGAGGGGGATGCGGCCACCAAGCAGTTGATTGATCGTGTGGCAACGGCCCAGTGCATCGCGCTCATCGCCTTTACCGCTGTTGGAATGTTGTTCGCGCCCTGGATTGTCTTGCTCTTTGCCTCCGGATTTCAAGCGGTACCGGGCAAAGTGGAGCTAACCGCCCAATTGCTTCAGCTCATGTTTCCGTACCTCATTTTTGTCTCGCTCGTCGCCCTCTCTGGTGGGATTTTGAATACCTGGCGGCACTTCGCGATTCCGGCTTTTACCCCCGTATTGCTCAATATTTCAATGATTGCGGGCGCGATTTGGGTCGCACCCAAGCTGGCCAATCCAATCATGGGGTTGGCGTGGGGCGTGGTGTTAGGCGGCATTGCGCAACTCGCACTGCAAGTGCGCCCGCTGATGAAATTGGGCATGCACCCAAGCCCAGATTTTCACTTGCGAGACCCTGCGGTAATCGGCGTACTAAAAGCGATGGGGCCTGCGCTATTGGGGGTGAGCGTAGCGCAGGTTTCCATGCTCATCAATACGAATTACGCTTCCTATTTCGGCGAAGGCAGCGTATCGTGGCTAAAAACGGCCGATCGATTGATGGAGTTTCCCACCGCACTGCTTGGCGTGGCGCTTGGCACGGTCTTATTACCGAGCTTATCGCGTGCAGCGTCCAAAAATGAGAACACCGAGTACAGTGCGCTGCTCGATTGGGGCTTGCGGCTCACACTCATGCTCGCCTTGCCTGCTGCCGTAGTAATGGCTACATTGGGCGAGCCGATCACGGCGATGCTGTTTGAGCGTGGCAAATTTACCGCGCATGATGTAGCGCAAACGAATTGGGCGGTGATGGCCTACGCGGTCGGCGTACTGGGCTTAATTGCCGTGAAAATTTTGGCGCCCGGCTTTTATGTACACGCTGACTTACGTACGCCAGTAAAAATTTCTATCGTTGTATTGATCGTCACCCAAATCGTCAACGCACTCCTCGTTTTTTTTGTAGTCCCTGCCCCGCAGCGGCACGCAGCGTTAGCACTGGGGACGAGCGTTGGCGCGCTGGTGAATGCGACCCTACTGCTACGAGGGCTGCGCGCACGCGGGCACTACACGCCGCGAGCCGGTTGGCTTAGCTTTACGCTCAAAATACTCGTGGCACTTATGGTGCTCGTTGCTGTGTGCTTGCTGGGGCGAGACAAATTAGGGCCGTGGTCCGGCGTGAGCGAATTGAGCCGCGTTACTAAACTTTTCGCGCTACTTGCATTTGCGGGGGGTGCGTATCTACTCGCACTTTTCGCCATGGGCTTTCGACTGCAGGACTTTAAAAAGCAGTCGTAGTTTGAGGTGCCTTACCCCGCTGCCGCTTATCCGTTTGTCTCCAAAAAAAACACTATTGTCGCTGTCTTCGCCCGTTTATCCGATGCGAATAACGGTGCACTTTCGTGCCCCCAAACTCACGATTACAGTGTGATTAACCAACTGGTTCGCATCCGCCACGACGGGTGTTCGACTCAGGTTTAAAGAAAGGATTCTGGTCATGGGTAGATTGCTACATTTTGGAAAGCTGCAATCTGATCTCCCGATGTGGAGCCGTACAACCGGAAATGGTGCCATGCAACGCAATGGAAGTTTTGAACACGTTTTGGCGTTTACTCAGGGTGTACTTTTACAGCCCGAAGAGTTCGCCACACTAGACGAAATGGCGCGCCGAATCAACATGGCGAGAGCCAATGGTGCGAGCGATGTGCAAGTGGAAATCATCGGCTACAGCATGGATTCCGACAATGCGGCAATGCTCAATGAGCATGCGCTTCTCCGCGCCAATGCAGTAGTTGGAGAACTCGCACTTCGGGGTGTGAACACCCGCGGGATCGAAGTGCGCGCCGCGGAGGTAGCGAGCTTAAAGCGAAGCGCTTTGGTACGACTTACGGTGCTAGCACAGACCGATTTGGCGGCGTAACGGCGTTGCCTCGGGCGTTCGCATTGCGATGCGGGCATTTTTCCTTTGTGCAATGTCCATATAAATACAGCGCGTGTTCGGCTACTTGAAACCCACGCTCCGCAGCGACTGCATCTTGCCGCTGCTCGATTTTCGAATCGTAGAACTCTTCCACTCGTCCACAGTCCAAGCATACCAAGTGGTCGTGGTGCGTGCCCTCGTTCAATTCAAAAACGGCTTTTCCCGTCTCAAAATGGTGGCGTTTAACGATGCCAGCCTGCTCAAATTGTGTGAGCACACGGTAAATCGTAGCGATGCCAACATCCGCATCTTCATCGATTAAGAGCCGATAAACGTCTTCTGCGGTCAAGTGTCGGGTCTTGTGTTGTTGCAGCAACTCCAGCACTTTCATGCGGGGAAGTGTGGCTTTAAGGCCCATGTCTTTCAATTCATTTGCTTTTGTCATGGTACGGCACCCCTATCAATAACAGTCGTATCGGCTATGATAGCGAGTTTGCAGGACTAGAAATGTTGGGCTATTTTTTATGAAGTCATTTGCAGTGTTGGCATTGGGTGCGCTCGTGGTGGTAAGCGGGTGTGCGTATGTGCGCCCGTATAAGATTGAAATCAACCAAGGGAACTACGTCACGCAAGATGCGGTTGATAAGCTAAAAGTTGGCATGACGCGCACGCAGGTACGCACTGCGCTCGGCCCGCCACTCATCGAAAGCGCATTTCACTCAAACCGCTGGGAATACCATTTCACCTTAGAGCGCCGCGGCCAGCCGATCACCAAGCATCAAGTGTCGGTATTGTTCGAAGGGGAAAGCTTGAAATCGTGGGAGGCAAAAGCCTTGCCCAAAGAGCCCGTCATTGATCGCGAAAGTAACATCGTCGTGGCAGAAAAAGAAAGCGAAGGGTTCTTCACGCGTTTGCGCGAGTGGTGGAAAAAATGATTCGGCTAGCCATCGCTGGTGCAGGCGGGCGAATGGGACAGATGTTGATCAACGCGGCGAAATCGCAAATGGATATGTCCGTCCAGGCCGCTCTGGACGTGGCCGGCAGCCCCACACTAGGATTCGAGGTCGCGCCGTTGGTGACGATAGAAAGCGATATTGCCAGCGCGCTATCTAAGGGCGACTGCCTCATCGATTTCACCCGCCCGGAAGGCACGATCATCCACTTGAAGGCGTGCGTAGCAGCGCGTAAAGCCATCGTCATCGGCACGACCGGTTTTGACGCGGCTGGCAAAGCGGCAATCCACGACGCGGCTAAAACAATTCCCGTCGTGTTCGCGCCGAACATGAGCGTAGGCGTAAACGCCACCTTCAAATTGCTTGAACTTGCTGCGAAAGCATTGCAAGAGGGCTACGATATTGAGATCTTAGAAATGCACCATCGTCATAAAGTAGACGCGCCTTCGGGCACGGCGCTGGGCATGGGCGAAATCATCGCCAAAGCGCAAGGCACGCGCCTTGAAGATCGGCAAGTGTTAAGTCGCGAAGGCCACACCGGCGAGCGTGCGCTAGGCACCATTGGCTTTGCGGCGCTTCGTGGCGGCGATGTGG
>JANMDS010000321.1:0-1676 GCA_031376405.1 Betaproteobacteria bacterium | reverse complement strand
ATTTCAATGAACGCGGCTATCAGGGGAAAGCCATGTTTGTGGCGCTGGATAAGCCCACCGCCGTCAAAATGTATGATCTGATTATGCAGCATTGGCCGGTTTATGTGGCGGACCTCAAAAAGCGCATTGCCAAGGCCGCTGACCAGCAAGAGGCGCTGGATTTAGAGCGGCATTTAAAACGGGTGGAACAAACCGAAGTTTGCGTTGTGGTAAGCAGCGAACAAAACGAAGTCGATAAATTCCGCAAGATGAAATTGGAAATCGAACCCCACCGCAAGAAGATGGTGGATCGTGATTTAGAGAAGGAATTTAAGGACGAAAACAACCCGTTCCGCCTGACCATTGTTTGCGCCATGTGGATCACCGGCTTTGATGTGCCATGTGTTTCCACGGTTTATCTCGACAAGCCGATCAAAGGCCACACGCTGATGCAAACCATTGCGCGGGCCAACCGGATCTATGATGACGAAAAAGAAAACGGCCTGATTGTTGATTACGGCAACGTTTATCAAAAACTGCGCGAGGCCTATTCGGTTTATGGAGAAGCCGATGGAAACAATAATAAGGGCATTGATGGTTTTGCAGATGATGACGCCAAAGGTGCCGGAATTGAGCGCATCGAAATTTTGGCCTTAGAACTAATGCAAGCCATCGCGGCAGTGCGCGCTTTGCTTCTGGAGCTTGAATTTGAGCTGGATGGTTTGATTGCGAGTGCCAGCCCGATGGAAAAACTGGGCCTTATTAAAAAGGCAATGAATTGTGTTTGCCTGAACACCTCCACGCGCACCACGTTTGAGTTTTCCGCCCGCGATGTTTTCCGCAAATTCAAGGCGCTTTACCCTGAGGATCAGATCAAGCCGCACGTCAAAGCGCATAACGGCATTGAGGCAATTTACAGCCAGCTCAACCAAAAACAGCAAGCCGCTGACATTACCGACATCATCATGCGGCTTCAAAATGAAGTGGATGCCAGTGTTGATCTGATTGCCACCAGCAAAACTGACGATGATTTTGTGGATCTTGCAAAACTGGATGTCGACAGGTTGCGGAAAGCCTTTGCGAAGTCAGAAGTTCAAAACACTATTGTTTTTGATCTTCAGGAAGCAATTGAAAAGAAGCTGGAACGGATGGTGAAGGAAAATCCAATCCGGCTCGAGTTCTATGACAAGTACAAAGAAATCATCGCGGCCTACAATCAAGGCAAAGACCAGCGCGCCGTTCAAGAAGCGTTTGATTCTTTGGCTGATTTTGTGGCTGAACTGTCCGAAGAAGAGGCCCGCGCCATACGGGAAGGGTTGGATCAAGAAACCTTGGCAATCTTTGATTTGCTCAAAAAACCGAACTTGAGCAAAAAAGACGAAGCTACAGTGAAAGAGGTGGCTGTGAAAACCTTGGCCGAACTGAAAGCCGAAAAGCTGCGCATAGCAAAATGGCGCGAAAGCACACAAATCGCGGCACAAGTGCGAACGATGATTTTTGACGCCCTTCAATATTTGCCACAAGATGCCTATGCCAATGACGAAGTGGAAGAGAAATCGGCAATGGTTTATCAGCACGTCTTTGCAACTTATAATGGCGCTGGCGCTGATCCGGTGCCAGCCTAGCTCAGATCACAAGGCGGTGCCTGTCCGCGGAGAACCCAGTCTCGGTCTTAAATTGCAAGACGACATTTCATT
>JANMDS010000310.1:0-1692 GCA_031376405.1 Betaproteobacteria bacterium | reverse complement strand
GTAGTCCATATGTGCAGCGAAGTCGCGCTCGTCTCGGATGGGGTGCTCCCAATACCGCCGTTGCCAAACGCCACGCTCACCGCGCTTGGCGCGGACGCTTGAAAGCCACTCAGTTTTGGGCAAAGCTTTTGAAAACTCTGTTTTGATCAACCGCCTCCGGACTGCGAAATTGGAATCATCTTGCGGAAATTCAAGCACGCAATGCAAGTGTTCCGGTAAAACCACCCACGCATGAATGATAAACGGATGCCGTGCTTTCACGCCCGCGACGACGCGACGCAGTAGATCAATTTCACGAACCAATAAATCATTGCCGGGACGTTACAGCACGTTCACGGTGAAGAAATAAGTGCCGCCCGTTTGCCACGCGCGTCGGGTGCCAAGCATGTAGGTAGTTTGGCAAAGTTCGTTCGGCGCAATGCGCTTCGCTTATTGCGCCCTACGGAGTGCTTCGGTTGGGAACCAATAAAAAAAGCGCTCGATGAGCGCCTTTTTTTAGGTAAAGGTTAGATAGGTTACGCTGCCAGATCGCCCAAAATCTCGGCGACCGTCCACTCGCAAACCGAAGGGAAAGTTTCGAGCTGTGTTTCTTGAATAGCGACTAACAAGCCGTCATCGTACGCGCCGCCAAACCATGCGGTATCGTGGAGCACCGGCTTTAAGCTCGGCATTTGATCAAGTAAGGCTGCGATGGAGCGCCGCTGAATACGCACTGTCGCCGCCCAGCTTGGCGTTAGCTTTTCGGGTTGATATTTGTGCTTAAGCAGGTGGGCGATTAGTATTGCCATCCGACTTTTTAACTCTCGCCGCTCTCGTTTCGCCACGTCGTCGATCTCCTCGATCACGTTTTCTAAGTCGAGCTCTGAAAACCGACCCGCCTTCATCAGAGCAACTTGCTCCCGAGCCCACGCAACAACATCGCCTTCGTAATTGACCGTCGCACCCATGTAAAGCCCTTTTCTTTACGCCTTTCGCGTATTCTGCCCGATTTTATCGCTGAGCTTACGCGTTACCCTCTGGAAAAACCGCGTTTTCTCAGTGCTACACTTCGCGTCAAAGGCGCAAAAAAGCGCCTTTTTTTGGGAGATAAATCTCAAAAATGGCTGTTTTTACGCCGCAGGTATTGAGTAAAAGTACACATGAACCACGGTAAAAAGGTTTTCGGCTTTGCGGGTTGGTCCGGCAGCGGCAAAACCACACTTATCGAGCAGTTGATTCCGCGCTTTCGGGCCCGAGGTATTCGCGTTTCGCTCATTAAGCATACCCATCACGCGATTGATATTGACGAGCCGGGCAAAGATTCGCACCGCCACCGCATGGCCGGGTGCGAGGAAGTGCTCATTAGCGCATCGTCGCGCTGGGCGCTCATACGCGAGTTGCGCGGCGCGCCCGAAATGAGTGTGGACGAGGCAATTTCGATGCTTTCGGCCTGCGATTTGGTGCTGGTCGAAGGTTATAAATTTTCAAAAATACCAAAGCTTGAAATATTTCGGGAGGCGTTGGGCAAAAAAAGCTTGTACGCCGACGATCCGAATATTATTGCCATCGCCTCAGACAGCAAGTTTCCCGCAAGTTCCCTGCCACAGTTTGGATTGCATGAATATGACGAAGTCATTGATTTCATTGTAAATTGTGTCGGACTCGCGCAACGCGGTTAGCTCCACTAGTCGGAACGGGTGCGCCGAATCTTGA
>JANMDS010000302.1:0-3370 GCA_031376405.1 Betaproteobacteria bacterium | reverse complement strand
CACTTTCTGCTCATCAAAGCGTACCAGGCGGCCGAGGCGGCGACGCTGGCGCCGTGGATGTACATGCAAATGGTGCTCGCCATTGCCTTGGGTTGGTTGGTATTTGGGGATAAACCCGACGCGATTGCTGTTGCAGGGATGGTATTGATCGCCCTTGCGCCGCGATTGTCGAGCCTGAAATTTGGGAGATAAAGTCTAAATTCGGCCGTTTTTACGCCGCAGGTATTGCTCAATTTGGGATATCCGGTGGGGGCGATCAAACAATGCATAGAGCGTTTGCCAATCTTCGAGCCGCATCCAGCGCAAGCCATCGTCGAAATCAATGCGATTCGGATCGAACTCCCAACAAACGCGGTCACCAGCCTTCATCACCGCCGCGCCTGCCATCAAATCAATTTCGGTGCCATCCGCTGCGGTGAAGGTGAGAAAATAATCAGACACATACACCGCGCTTTGCTTGCGGGTTCCAGCGCCAAATTGCGCACCGAGAATACCGGCCACGTGCGGGAAATCCTGAGGCGTGGTGAACGTGTCCAAATCGCGTGGCGCGTCGGTGGCAATGCCCAGATGATAAAGAAGCGTTGTGCCGCCAATGGCCCAGACGCAATCTGCCACGCGCGGCGCAAGGTCGCGCGCTATGCGTAGCGGGGCGGGTTCGGTGTTAGGTAAGTTGGAAGCGCCCAGCGGCTTTGTCCTTTTTCACTTTGTCCCACGAAAACACCATGCCGTTCATGGCAACATACACCCCCTCAGGCAATAGCTGCGCGGCGGCGCAAGCAAAGCCTAAGTTGAAAAGCGCATCGGAGTTTGCAACCGAATACGGCACCATGGCGCCGGTGAGCACAATCGTTTTGAGCAAAATCGGTGCGGCCCGTGAACGGCCGAGCAATTGCGCGGTTTCGGGCATAGTATCCGTGCCGTGAATGATCACCAAATGTTTGCTTGGCGAGCCCATGCACGTGTCACGAATCCGGCCGCGATCATCGTCGTCCATGTCAAGCGAATCTTGTAGCGGCAGGGTGGTGAGCGTGGGCGAAAAATTAAACCGACAGCGCTCGATCGCACCGAGCAAATGCGAATCGGTGAACGTCATTTTCCCTGCGATGGGATCGTAAGCTTTGTCAAACGTGCCGCCGGTGGCGATTACGTGGAGCGAAGAGAGCATGGAGGAAAAGTAGCTGTGTTTACGCAACATTTTAGTGCGTCTTTGAGGTGGCGTGGTCGTGCAAACATAAAAACCTGCGGCGCAAAAACGGCATTTACTGGGAGATATCTCCGGAAAAATGCTTGTTTTGCGCCGCAGGTAGTGCTCGAACTTTATGGATACAAACCGCGCCGCTCGCGGGCCTCGAGCACCCGCGTACACGCAATTACGAATGCCGCCGTTCGCAGTGAAATGGTGTGCTTTTGTGCCATGTCGTACACGGCATTGAGCGCTTCGACCATGATCCGTTCCAAGCGAGCGTTAATCTCGGTTTCGCTCCAAAAGAAGCTCGAGAAATCTTGCACCCATTCAAAGTACGAGACCGTTACACCCCCCGCATTCGCGATTACGTCGGGTACGACCATTACCCCCCGATCATGCAAGATATCGTCCGCTTGCGGCGTGGTGGGGCCGTTTGCGCCTTCGACGACAAGCTTCGCGGTGGTGATGCGCGCCCGCTCTGCGGTGAGCTGCGATTCAAGCGCGGCAGGGATCAAGATTTCGCAGGGGATTTTCCAAAAATCTTCGTCGCTAATCACCCTCGCATGCGGGGCTGTTTTGATGCTTTCGCCTTTTTCCAAGTGCGCTAACACCGCGCTTACATCGATGCCCACATCGCTCGCAATCGTGCCGCCCGCATCTTGGATGGCGACGATTTTGCAGCCCAAATCTTGCAATAATTTAGCCGCCACGCCGCCCACATTGCCGAAGCCTTGCACTGCGACGCGCGCACCTTTTAATTCCAGCCCCATGCGCTTAGCCGCCTCGCGTGCAGCGAACATCACCCCGCGCCCCGTCGCTTCGCGCCGCCCCAAGCTTCCGCCTAACGACACGGGCTTGCCGGTCACTACGCCGGTGGCCGTAGAGCCGGTGTTCATGGAGTAGGTATCCATCATCCAGGCCATTTCCCGCTCACCTGTACCTACATCCGGTGCGGGGATGTCTTTATCGGGACCGATAATGAAGCCAATTTCGCTGGTGTAGCGCCGCGTTATCCGCTCTAATTCCGCGCGAGAAAACTGCTTTGGGTCAAGGCGAATACCGCCTTTTGCGCCACCAAAAGGCAAATTTACTGCGGCGTTTTTTACCGTCATCCAAGCGGAGAGCGCCATCACCTCATCGAGCGTAACCGCCGGATGAAAACGCACGCCGCCTTTGCCAGGGCCACGGGAAAGGCTATGCTGCACACGGTAGCCTTCGAAATGCGCAACCTCGCCGTTATCGAGTAGCACGGGTATGTCCACGATTAGCGCGCGTTTCGGTCGCTTTAAAGTTTCTACCCATTTACTTAAATGTCCCAAATAAGGCGTTACCCGCTCGACCTGAGCGATGTAAGTGTGCCAAGGGCTGTCGGGGTGGCCAGCGACGTAGGAAAGTGTGTGTTCCATCAGTTTTTCGTTGAATTGCAATGACGCTACTATGAAACACCCTGCGCCTGAAGTCCAACGCCTTGTTTTCATGTATCCATGCGCAGAAAGCCATACCGAAAATGAGCAGGCGACATAAAATGTCGGCATGACTTCTTCCCTTCTGCACATTCGGGGCACGTTAGCGCTCTCGCGCTTCCGTATTGAAAAACGCCTGGCTTCGGTTGAAACCGAAAAAATTTCTGACGTTAGCACCCAGTTTGTATATTGGGTGCAGCTTAAAAAACCACTCGCACCATTGGCTCGGCAACGGCTCGAAGCCTTGCTCGTTGCAGGCAATGAAGCCGAGGAGCACGAAAAACTCTCGTTGCAGCGGGTAGTGGTGCCGCGCATCGGAACGGTATCGCCTTGGAGTTCAAAAGCCACAGCCATCATTCACCAATGTGGGATCACCGATGTCGCCAGAGTGGAACGGGGCATCGCGTGGAGATTTACGATTCGAGGCGAGCTAAACCGTGAAGAGCGGGCTAGGCTCGATGCCGCGTTGTGCGACCGTATGACTGAAAACGTGTTCGGGCGAATTGAAGATGCGAATGGGATGTTCGATGTCCATGATGCCCAGCCGATGGCCACCGTGCCGCTAGCAGAGTTGGAGACAGCCAATACCAAGTTAGGCTTGGCGTTAGCCAACGACGAAATTGAATATTTGCGTCGCAATTTCACTGCGCTCGGGCGTGATCCAACGGATGTAGAGCTCACGATGTTTGCGCAAGCGAACTCTGAGCATTGTCGCCATAAA
>JANMDS010000301.1:0-9766 GCA_031376405.1 Betaproteobacteria bacterium | reverse complement strand
TTCATCATGGTCGCCGAATCAATCGAAATCTTTTTGCCCATCTGCCAATTGGGGTGCTTAACCGCTTGCTCGGGCGTTACCGCATCGAGCGCTTCGATTGGTGTTTTGAGGAAAGGGCCGCCAGAAGCGGTAATGACGATGCGGGTAACGCCCGCGCCTGCGATCCGCAGCGGCGCCTGTGACGAAGACGGAAGGCACTGGAAAATAGCATTGTGTTCGCTGTCGAGCGGCAGGATTACAGCGCCGGCTTCGCGTGCGGTGCGCATAAACAAGCCGCCCGCGCACACCAACACTTCTTTGTTCGCAAGCAGTACGCGTTTGCCCGTAGCGGCAGCAGTAAGCGTGGGAAGCAACCCCGCCGCGCCGACAATGCCTGCAACCACGGTATCTGCAACTGGATCGCCTGCGACGGCGCATAACGCATCCACGCCGGTATGAACTTGGGTCGCGCAACCATGACGCCGCAAGAACTCTTGCAGCGGCGCAACGTGCGCCGCATCTCCAAGCACGGCATGCATCGGTTGAAACTTCACACATTGCTCAGCGAGCACTTGCCAACGCGATTGCGCGGTCAGCGCGTGAATGGCAAAGCGGTTAGGGTGACGGGAGACTACATCAAGCGTATTGGCACCAATGGAGCCGGTAGAACCAAGTAGGGTGAGGTAACGCAAACTCATTGCCACGGAATCCACTGCACGGCAAGCGCGGTTAGAGGAATGACGGGAAGCTGTGCGTCGATCCGATCCAAAACCCCGCCATGCCCTGGCAGTAGGTTAGAAGAATCCTTAAAATCTGCCTGGCGCTTCAAGAGCGACTCAAAAAGATCACCAAAGATCGAGTAGACGGCCAGCACGACGAACACGCTCACCCACCACCACCCGTAACCTTGTTGTACGACCCACGCGCCGTGCGTTACCACGACACCCAGCAGCCCGCCCAATGCGCCTTCGATTGTTTTTTTAGGCGATACATTCGGCGCAAGTTTGTTTTTTCCAAACCGCTTACCAACAAAGTAGGCCACGCTATCGGCCACGACTGGCACCGCAAGTGCTGCCAACAAAAATCCCACAGAAAACCGCCGCAACAATACCGTGAGCCCCGCTGCAAAGCCTAGAAGAACAATCCACCCCAGCACCATGCCAAGCAGGGGTTTGTTCACCAACTGCACGCGTGTAACCACTAAGATGGGCGAGACCACAAACCAAAATACGCTCGCCAGCAAAACAAAATTGGGCAGGGCAAATACGGTATTTAGATTGAGAAGTTCCTGCACGATCCAGCCAAATCCCAGGACGATTCCGAAATAAAAAATAGCTGTGCTAACGATGGACATCTTGAAGAGCCGCGCCCACTCCCACGTTGCTGCTGCAACCACGAGGGCAACCAACGCGGAGATGGCCCAGACATTACCACTCGCCACTACGCCGATGAGCACAGCGAGTAAAACCAATGCGGTGATGATGCGCTCTTTAAGCACTATGCACTTTTCGCTTTGCCAGCGACTTGCTCACTGGTTTGACCAAAACGCCGCTCGCGCGCGCTGAACGAAGCGATTGCAGCATCGAGCGCTACGGTATCAAAATCGGGCCAGAGAATATCGGTAAAGTAGAGCTCGGAGTAGGCCAATTGCCAGAGCAAAAAGTTGGAAATGCGCTCCTCTCCACCGGTTCGGATGAACAAATCGGGCTCCGGTGCGTGCGCGAGCGCTAAGTAGCGCTCAATATCGTCGGGTTGTACCTGCGGCGCGATTTCAGGCTTTTCGGCAACTAATCGGCGAAAGGCTTGGGCGATATCCCAGCGCCCACCGTAATTAACGCACAACGTGAGCGTAAAGGTTTGGTTGCCCGCGGTTTTTTCTTGTGCGGCGATTACCGCCTCAACAATTTCGCTTGGCAACCCGACTAAATCACCCGCGACGATCAGGCGAATACCGTTTTTGTGGAGTTCGTCGACCTCGCGACCAAGCGCAATTTTGAACAGCCCCATGAGAAACGAAACTTCATCCTCGGGGCGCCGCCAATTTTCACTTGAGAAGGCGAAGAGCGTTAAATATTTCACTCCCCGTTTAGCGCACGCGCTCACAATTTCACGCACCACCTCCACGCCTTTTTTATGCCCAGCTACCCGGGGCATCATGCGCTGCTTCGCCCAGCGGCCATTGCCGTCCATGATGACTGCAATGTGCGTGGGCACATTGACGCCTTTCGGCAATGCGGGCGGGCGTGATTTAGAAAAGAGACCCATAGGGGACGCGTGGCGACTAAATCGCCATCAAATCCACTTCTTTGGCAGCGAGCGCTTTATCGATTTCGAGTATGTGACGATCCGTCAGCTTCTGCACGTCTTCCACCGCGCGGCGCTCGTCGTCCTCCGAGATATCTTTATCCTTCACGGCTTTTTTAAGCGCATCATTCGCGTCACGACGGATATTGCGCATGGCAACGCGCGCCTTTTCCGCTTCCGCACGCACAACTTTTGTTAAGTCTTTACGCCGCTCTTCGGTGAGCACCGGCGTGGGCACGCGGATTAAATCGCCTTGCGACGAGGGGTTTAACCCCAAGCCCGAATCACGAATGGCTTTTTCCACCACTTGCAGCATTTTTTTCTCGTACGGCTGCACGCCGATCGTACGGGCGTCTTGCAGCGTAACGTTGGCCACTTGGTTAACGGGTACCATTGAGCCGTAGTAGTCGACCATTACATGATCGAGAATGCCGGTGTGGGCGCGGCCAGTGCGCACTTTGCCGAAATCCACCCGCAATGCTTCGAGCGATTTCACCATTTTTTGTTCCGCTGATTTTTTGGTTTCGGCAATCATTTCTATCCTCCAAAAATTACTCTTTTTTTGTAAAAACCTGCGGCGCAAAAATGGCCACTCGCCAGCATTATCTCCCTAAAATTACGGGTGAACTAGCGTGCCTTCGTCTTCGCCCATTACCACGCGTCGCAACGCGCCATCTTTAAAAATAGAGAACACCTTTAGCGGCATGGATTGATCGCGACATAGCGCCAACGCGGTGGCGTCCATCACTTTTAAGTTTTTCGATATTGCCTCATCAAAAGTGAGTGTTTCATAGCGGGTGGCGGTTTTATCTTTCATCGGATCGGCGGTGTAAACGCCGTCGACCTTCGTGGCCTTCAATACGATGTCGCAATTCATCTCGCTGGCGCGAAGTGCCGCAGCAGTATCCGTGGTGAAAAATGGGTTACCCGTACCGGCGGCAAACACCACCACTTTGCCTTCTTCCAAATACTGCAATGCTTTGTTGCGAATATAAGGTTCGGCCACCGCATCGATCGACAATGCAGACTGTACGCGCGCGGTGACACCTGCTTTTTCCAGCGCATCCCCGAGCGCCAAGGCATTCATTACCGTAGCCAACATGCCCATGTAATCGGCGGTTGCCCGATCCATGCCTTGCGCGCCGGGCGCTACACCGCGGAAAATATTGCCGCCGCCAATCACGATCGCTTGGCTTACCCCCAAGCGGTTTACTTCAGCAACTTCCGCGCAAATGCGGGTGATTACGCCGCGATTAATACCGAACGCGTCGTCGCCCATTAAAGCCTCGCCGGATAGCTTGAGCAAGATGCGCTTGTACTGAGCGGGCATAGAGTTCCTTTGCGGTTTTTAGTTTGATTAGCTCCGCAGTTTATCCATAACAACACGCCCACCGAAGTGGGCGCGAATACTTCGCAAAAAATGGCAGAGGATTAGCTCACTTGCGAGGCTTTAGCTACTTCGTCAGCGAAGTTTTCAACCTTCTTCTCGATGCCCTCACCCACGACAAACATGGTGAACGATTTCACCGTTGCACCGGCCTTTTTGAGCACGGCTTCCACGGTTTCTTTGCCATCGCCCTTAACGAACGGCTGCGCCAAGAGCGTTACTTCGGCGAGAAACTTCTGCACGGAGCCTTCAATCATTTTTGCCACGATTTCGGGTGGCTTGCCGGACTCGGCTGCGCGGCCAGCGGCCACGCGACGTTCATCTTCAATCCGCTCAGTAGGCACTTGTTCTTTGGTCAAGGCAACGGGCTTAGACGCTGCAATATGCATGGCTAAGTCTTTACCCAGCTCTGCAGAGGCGTTGGAATCCACCACCACACCAATTTTCACGCCATGCACGTAAGTTGCCACACCAGAATCAGACACGACGCGCACGAAACGGCGAATTGTCATGTTCTCGCCGATTTTCTGTACAAGCTTTTGACGCACAGCTTCCACCGTTTCACCATTTAATGGCATTGCGCAGAGCGCTGCAACGTCTGCGGGCGCACTTGCAACCACAATGCTTGCCACCGCGTGGGCAAAGGTTTTGAACTCCTCGTTGCGTGAGGCGAAATCGGTTTCGCAGTTCACTTCAACCATCGCAGCCGTTTTGCCTTCAACCGCCAGCCCGATTAGGCCTTCAGCGGCCACGCGGGACGCGGCTTTCGATGCTTTTGCGCCAGATTTAATCCGCAGTAATTCTTCGGCTCTTTTGATATCCCCTTCAGTTTCCGTGAGCGCTTTTTTGCACTCCATCATTCCCAAACCGGTCATCTCGCGCAATTCTTTTACCAGCGCTGCTGTTACTTCTGCCATGATCTTTACTCCAAAATATTTATGAAAAAGCGGCCCGTTAGAGCCGCTTCTTACAGCTAACCATCGCGGCGCTTTTAGTTCGCTGGGGTCTCTTCAACTACTTCAACATACTCCTCACCACCTTTGAGGATGTCGTTTACCGCGTTCGCTTTGCCTTCGAGCACGGCGTCGGCAATACCACGGCAATACAGCCGAATGGCCCGGCTAGAGTCGTCGTTACCCGGGATGATGTAGTCCACACCCAATGGGCTGTTGTTGGTATCAACCACACCTACCACAGGGATACCAATTTTCTTCGCTTCGGTGAGCGCAATTTTTTGGTAGCCGGTATCAACAATGAACATCGCATCAGGCAGTGAATTCATCTCTTTAATGCCGCCCAATGAGCGCATTAAATTTTCTAATTCGCGACGCAGATCCAGCGCTTCGCGCTTGTTCATGCGATCAAATGTGCCGTCTTCGTTCATCGCTTCAAGCTCTTTCAAGCGCTTGATCGAACCTTTAACGGTTTTGAAGTTAGTGAGCATGCCGCCCAACCAGCGGTGATCGACCCAAGGCATGCCTGCGCGCGCGGCCTCTTCGGCTACGATTTCACGGGCTTGGCGCTTGGTGCCGACGAACAAGATCGTGCCACGATTGGCGGTGAGCTGGCGCACGTAGTTAGTGGCTTCGTTGTACATCGCCAAGGATTTTTCCAAGTTGACGATGTGAATTTTGTTGCGTGCACCGAAAATATACGGTGCCATTTTTGGATTCCAGAAACGGGTTTGGTGTCCGAAATGAACGCCCGCCTCAAGCATTTGACGCATTGTTACGTTTGACATGAAAACTTCCTAAATGTGGCTTACTTTGGGTTTAACCTCCCCGCGCGTGTCGGAGGCGAACCGGACATTAACTGTCTGTTCGCCTCCACCCATTGTGTGCGCGGGTGTGAATTTCTTGAAAGTCAGCGGTTAATGCGCTGAACAATTTCAAGATAGCCCATAATCATAGCATAAACAGTCACTTTTTGCACGAAAAAACTATGGATGGTGTCGTTGATTCGAGAGCCTTTTGGCTGAGCAAGGGCGGGATTGCCGAAGGCGAAAAACCACTGCGCTGGAAGTCGGTGGAGGACGAGGTTGCGCATATCCGAGCAGGCAAGCCTGGTGTGTGTTGGATGGAGGGTTACACCGTGATTGACTTTAAGGGTGAGGAAGCGCGCGCGTTTTTACAAGGCCAGCTTTCGAACGATGTGTTCGCGCTCGCCGACGGCCAAGCCCAATGGCAGGGCTATTGCCAGCCGCAAGGGCGATTGCTGGCCACGTTCCCGCTCATTCGCGTAGCAAACGATCATTTTTGGGCACTGTTGCCACATGGCATTGCCCCAGCAATTGCGAAGCGGTTAGCGATGTTCGTGCTGCGCTCCAAGCTTAAAGTTTCGGTCAGTGACGACCTAGGAATCGGACTGTTGAACGCCGGTAGCGTTGAAGGCTCGGCCACACTGCCCGGTGGTGGATCCTTAACGAGAATACCTGCGGCGCAAATTGAGGCATTTTGGAGCCCTATCTCCCAAAAATTGACGCCTATTTCGGCTGCACGTTGGCTGCTCGCAGGGATTGACGCGGGCATCGGCGAAATTCAGCTAGGTGGGCAAGATCTTTTCGTGCCGCAAACCATCGGTTGGGATGTGGTCGGGGTGAACTACAAAAAAGGATGTTATCCAGGCCAGGAGGTGGTGGCCAGAGCGCACTATCGCGGTGCGGTGAAGCGCAAGCCCGTCCGCTTGCACGGAAATGGCGCAGTGCCCACGCCAGGGCAAGAATTGCTTGTCATGGGCGAGGACGCTGGCAACGCGCTATGCGCAACTGAGACGAGCGCGACCGACGGTTGGGTTGCGCTGGCGAGCATGCTGCCTGGGGTGCGGAAAACCGGCGACTTAACTCTGGATGGACTCGGCACGGTTCGGGTTGAGCTCATCGGCGATCTGGCCTGATCGGGATCGCGTCAGTTCGTTTGTTCTAAACAAAAACGCCAGCGTTATTGCTGGCGTTTTTTAAGCAGATAACCTGCAAGTTGGGCCGTTTTTGCGCCGCAGGTTTATCCAGAATTTACTTCATTAGCGCAGCATCGTTGCTAGCGCGTACGGCTTGCAACAAGCGCTGATACAAATCGGGGTGACGCGCGCGCAGATAGTCAATTACCTGTAGATCTTCGCGTCCGATGCGGCTCAAATCTACGCCTTCGACATACACCAAACGGAACAACTCACGTACCGGACGCGGCATTTCTCGCCCCGATTCGTAGCGTGAGCCACCGCTTTGGGTAACGCCAATTTTTGTCCAGAATTCTTCTTGATTTAAACCCAGCCGCCGTCGAATCTCGCGCGGAGACATGTTTGCATCGAATGGGGCTTTATCGCTGTCTGTCATATTTTCCTCGAACGGTTTCCCGTCATATCCTCGCATTTGTTCTCTTATGAACAAATTGTGCACGAATCAACGCTTGATTTCAAGCGTGCGGGATATCATTTCGTCATGAGACGGCAAGAAATTCGCAAGAAATCGACAGTCGGAGCGCAGTAACGGACAAAAGGCTACGTCGCGAGCCAACGCAATACGCGTAACGTCGATCCATCGGCAATGACAAGCCCGCAGAAAACGTCTTCGAGCATTACCGCGTATTGCCCTGGGGCAGCAGAATCGGGAATGCGCTTCCCCGATGCAAGCGCGCGAACGCTCTCGCTCGTTAACCGAATGGTCGGTACATTGGATACAAGCGCGTGCGGCGGCAAGAGCACATTTTTAATATCACTGTCGCTTTTTTGAGACAATGTGTCTAGCGTATGGGCATCGGACACGTCGAGTATCCCAGAGGCGATTCTGCGCAACCCGATCAAACTGGCAAGGGTTCCCGCTTTTTGTGCAACGTCTTCGACTAGCGTGCGAATGTAGGTGCCTTTTCCACAGGCCACCTCAATTTGGGCAGCGCCATCCGCGCAGGAAACTACCGTAATCTTTTCGATCCGCACTCGCCGCGATTGGAGCGGTGCGTGCTCACCGGCGCGGGCGTAGGCGTAAGCGGGTTTTCCGGCAATTTTGAGCGCGGAGTATTGCGGAGGAAGCTGCTCGATTTCCCCGACGAATTGGGCGCAAGCCGATGCAAAGTCAGCCCGGCTGGGAACGATTTCGCTACGGGCAATGATTTCACCTTCCGCATCGCCAGTGCTCGTTTTCACACCAAATCTAAGCGTTGCCAAATAGCGTTTATCGCCATCTAGATGCCGTTGCAAAAACTTGGTGGCTTCGCCGAAACCAATGATAAGTAGACCACTCGCTAGCGGATCGAGCGTGCCGCCGTGGCCCACTTTTTCGGCGTTAAACATACGTTTGAGCGTGCCGACGACTTGCTGGGAAGACGGCCCAACTGGCTTATCAATCAGCAATACGCCGTTTACTTTTTTACGCGCGGCTTTCACTACTGTTGCGGATTGGGCTGGCGCGTTCACTCGTCTTGCGGGTGTTGCTTATCCTCAGCAATGGCTTTATCAATCAGTGAAGACAAGCTTAACCCTCGGGCGAGGGAATCGTCGTATACAAACTTCATTTGCGGCACGGTGTAGGTATTCAACATGCCTGCGATCTGCGAACGTAAAAACCCCGAGGCTTTGCCCAACGCCCGTTCACAATCGGGCCATACCGCTTTACCTTCTACGTGGGAGACAAACACTTTTGCGTGCGTGAGGTCGGGCGCAACTTCGACAGCAGTTACCGTCAGACCATGTAAGCGTGGGTCTTTCACCTCGCCGCGCAAGAGCTCAGCCAATTCTCGGTGTAGGGCATCCGCAACCCGTTCGCTTCGCTTACTCATCGGGCGATTTCATTAACCATACCTGCGGCGCAAAACAGGCCATTTTCAGGCAATATCTCCCAAAAAAAGACCTGTTTTTTCATGCCGATTACAGCGTGCGCGACACTTCAACCACTTCGAACACTTCGAGCTGATCGCCCTCGTTAATCTCGTGGAAATTCTTGACGGACAAGCCGCATTCAAACGTCGCTTTCACTTCGCGTACATCGTCTTTGAAACGCTTGAGCGAATCGAGCTCGCCAGTGTGAATGACCACACCGTCGCGCAATACCCGCACTTGTGCCGCGCGCTTGACCAAGCCTTCGAGCACCATACAACCGGCAACCGAACCGACTTTGGATATCCGGAACACTTGGCGAATTTCGACCAAGCCCAAAATCTCCTCTTTCTTCGCCGGTGCCAACATGCCCGAGAGCGCAGATTTCACCTCATCTACCGCTTCGTAGATGATGTTGTAGTAGCGAATTTGGATGCCGTTGTTTTCAGCTAACTTGCGCGCAGCCGCGTCAGCGCGAACGTTAAAGCCAATAACTACCGCTTTTGAAGCCGTTGCCAAATTGATGTCCGACTCGGTAATGCCGCCGACTGCGCTGTGCACGATTTGCACTTTAACCTCGCTGGTCGAGAGCTTATGCAAGCCATGCGCCAAGCCCTCGTAGGAGCCTTGTACATCGGCCTTAATCACCAACGGCAACAAACGGGCCGCGCCCTCGCCCATGTTGTCGAACATATTTTCAAGCTTGGCCGCTTGTTGCTTCGCAAGTTTCACATCGCGGAACTTACCCTGACGGAAGAGCGCGATTTCACGCGCTTTGCGCTCGTCGCCCAACACGATCATTTCATCGCCCGCCATCGGGACATCCGACAAACCTTGGATTTCTACCGGAATCGATGGCCCCGCTTCGTTTACCGGCTTACCGTTTTCGTCCGTCATGGCCCGAACGCGACCAAATACCGCGCCGGCCAAAATCACATCACCACGCTTTAACGTACCCGATTGCACCAGGATCGTCGCAACGGGGCCACGGCCTTTATCCAAACGGCTTTCGATAATGAGGCCGCGCGCGGGTGCTAATTTCGGCGCTTTTAGCTCTAACACTTCGGCTTGCAGCAAAATCGCGTCAAGCAAAGTATCCAAGCCTTTGCCTGTTTTGGCAGACACTTCGAGGAATTGGGCATCCCCGCCGAACTCTTCTGGCACCACACTTTGTGCGACCAACTCCTGCTTCACGCGCTCTGGATTAGCATCGCCCTTGTCAATTTTATTAATCGCCACGATCAACGGCACATTGGCCGCTTTTGCGTGGTTGATCGCCTCAATGGTTTGCGG
>JANMDS010000297.1:0-2300 GCA_031376405.1 Betaproteobacteria bacterium | reverse complement strand
GCTCGGCCCATCGCTACCCGCTGGCGTTGCCCGCCGGAGAGTTGCTTGGGGAATCGATCAAGATAGGGGCCGAGCCCCAAAATATCCGCAGCGGCGTTCACCCGCTCGGTGATTTGGGTTTTATCCACCTTCGCCAACATCAGCGAAAAACCCATATTGTCCCGCACCGTCATGTGTGGGTAGAGCGCGTAGTTTTGGAACACCATGGCAATGTCCCGATCTTTCGGAGCCATGTCGTTCACCACTTTATCGCCAATTTTTATTTCGCCGCCGGAGATTTCTTCCAAGCCGGCAATCATGCGCAACAGCGTCGATTTACCGCAGCCCGATGGCCCCACCAACACGCAAAACTCACCATCGTTCACGCTCACGTTAATGCCGTGAATGACCTTCGTTTCGCCATACGCTTTAAACACATTTACCACATCAACTGAAGCCATTTTTTTGCTTTCTGCCCACGCCCCGATTGCAATCTATGGCAAAACGGCGGGCAATGTTTTCTACGCAAAAGTGCATAGAGTTTTAACTATACCTGCGTAGCGCTATTCTTTGAACATTTCGTCCATCATTCGCCTCGGATTCGCCAAAAAATCCCGTGTAATCTTTACATGCGGCGTATCGTCATAGATCACGCGTCGCAATCCTTCTGCGCTGCATTCGTAAATCCACGCATCGGGGTAGGCCATCAAAATCGGTGAATGGGTGGCGATGATGAATTGAGATTGATCGCCCACGAGCGCATGGATGCGCGTGAGCACGGCGAGTTGGCGTGCGGGGGAAAGCGCCGCCTCCGGCTCATCGAGCAGATACAAACCCCTACCGCCAAAGCGGTTCATCATGAGCGCGAGAAAGGCTTCGCCGTGCGAAAGTTCGTGCAAGGATTTGCCGCCGTAGTATTCCCCAACGCCGAGTGCGTCAATCTGGGTTGCTACGTTGTAAAAACTCTCCGCGCGTAGAAAAAATCCGTCGCGGGGCGGGCGTAATCCTTTGCTAAGCCGGATGTGTTCATGAAGCGAGGAGTGCGTGCTCGCGGTTGAGAAGTTGAAATTTTTTGTTCCACCTTCCGCGTTAAATCCAGACGCCACCGCAATCGCCTCGAGGATCGTCGATTTCCCCGAGCCGTTTTCTCCGATGAGAAATGTCACCTTCGGATGCAACTTGAGCGCATCCAACGCCTGCACCGCCGGCAGAGAGAACGGATACACATCGCGCGATTCGATGCCGTCGCGCCTCAATTGCACGCGGTCTAAAAAAGCGTTGGAAATCACTGAGATAATCCTGGAAAGGGACTCATTTTGCGCCGCAGGTTTTTTGGGATTGAGAGAGTTTTACATCAATACCTGCGGCGCAAAATCCGTGCCTTTTGAACTTTATCTCCCAAAAAGTTCGTGTTTTTTTCGCTTCGGCCTCCCGGAATAATCCGCCATGTCAAAATCGAACCTACGATGACTGAACACCGCCCCACTATTACCGAGCTGGCCTTGGTATTTCTGCAAATTGGCGTGAGCTCGTTTGGTGGCGCCTTACCGTGGGCGCGCCGATTTTTAGTCGAAAAACGCCAATGGCTGAGCGATAAATCATTCACCGAGATGCTCACCATCGCGCAGGCGCTGCCCGGCCCTAATATTGTGAATATAGCGGTGTACTACGGCTACCGGCATCGGGGCGCTGCCGGCGTTGCGGCAGGCTTAGCGGGTTTGCTCATCGTGCCGATGTTGATTGTTTTGGCCCTCGCCCGACTGTACTTAGCGTTTGCCCATGTGCCGCAAATCAAGGGCGCCATTTTGGGCATGACCGCTGCTGCCACGGGTTTCATGTTTTCGCAGGCGGTAAAGCTTTCAGAGCCGTTTTTTAGCAATAAATTGGCCGTGAGCCTTGCCTGCGCTACGTTTGCCATCGGTGCGGTGCTGCATTGGCCCATGCCACTATTGCTCTTCACATGCGGTGCGGTTTCCGTGTTTCTAGCGTTCAAGGGTAAAGTGTGAAAAGCTACGATCTGCTCTTTGAAGCCGCGCTCGTTTTTTTTGGGCTCTCGCTTGTATCGGTGGGCGGTACGATTGGTTTACTGCCCGATCTTCATCGGTTTTTAGTCGATTCGCGCGGGGTGATGAGCACGCGCGAATTTGCTAATTACGTAGCCCTCGCCCAAGCCGCGCCGGGCCCAAATATTTTGTACGTAGCGCTCTTTGGTTACCACATCGCTGGGTTCGTCGGCGCAGTGGTAAGTCTGCTTGCCATTTGCAGCGGGCCGGTGCTGATCGTGGTGTTGGTGACCCGCGCCGAGCAAAAGTTTCGCGCCC
>JANMDS010000291.1:0-2538 GCA_031376405.1 Betaproteobacteria bacterium | reverse complement strand
GATACCGCAGGCCTTCAGGGTTTCGTCCCCAATCATTCCTTTCAACGTGTTGTGAAGCGTTTTTCTGCGCTGACCAAAAGCAGCCATCACAATGTTTGAAAACCGCTCAAACTGCTCGGCAGGCACGAGCGGTGCGGGAAGCGGTGTGAGCTGGGCGACTGCTGAATCTACGTTTGGCACGGGGCGAAACGCGCCCGGCGGCACGATGAAGAGCCGCTTGATAGCGAACGTGGCTTGCAACATCACGCTCAAGCGCCCGTAATCGGGCGTGTCCGGCGCGGCGATCATGCGGTCTACCACTTCTTTTTGCAACATGACAGTAATGTGCTGCACTTGCGAGGCCGATTTTGCGATGTGGAAAAGCAACGGCGAGGAGATGTTGTAAGGCAAGTTGCCCACTACTTTAAGTTTTGCGGGCAATTGCGATAAATCAAAAGTAAGCGCATCTTGTTCGTGGATGGTGAGCTTGGCCGCATCATCCCGTTCACGCAGCCGCTGGGCTAAATCCCGATCAATTTCTACTACGTGTAAATGATCGAGCGCTTTGAGCAACGGCGTCGTCAGCGCCCCCAAGCCAGGCCCGATTTCTACGACGGCATCATCGTGGGCAGGAGCCACCACATCAACAATTTTTCGGATATACGATTGGTCAACCAAAAAATTTTGACCAAATCGTTTGCGTGCGCGGTGTCCGTCCATCTACTTTTTTGCCAGCGCATCGGCCACCACTGCGCGCAGCGCTGCCCGCTCGGCCTCAGGCGAAAATATTGGGGTGCGTGCGAGGGCGGCGGCGTTGAGTTGTGTCAAAAAAATATCATCCATTAAGCAAGTGCGCAGCAAATCGGCAAGCACTTCAGCGTTTCCCACGGGAAAATAGGCCGGCCAATCGCGACCAAGCATACCGATGTTGCCCGAAACCGAGGAAGCGGCCACTGGCGTGCCCGCAGTGAGTGCTTCCACAATAACATTCGCCCCGCCCTCCATGCGCGAAGGCACGACGAGGAGATCGGCTTGGCGAATCAACTCTCTAGTCTTCTCGTGGCTCATCCCACCCAGCCAGGCAAAGCGGGCATCGTCGGCAGCGAGCTGCGCGGCTTCGGCAGCGAGTGTATTGTCCAAGCCGTTGCCCACGGCGTTCACCACGATGGGTAATGATTTATCGAGTAGGCGAATAGCATTAAAAAGCGTGCGCGGGTCTTTTTCTTCGCGCAAATGTCCAACAAATGCAACATTAAGGGCCGTTGTCGGCTTTATCGCAGGTTGCATTAAGGGCGCGCTTTGAAAAACGACCTGAATATCGCGAAATTCGCCCGGCGGTAGGAGCTCAACATTAAGCTCGGATAAAAAGCGCGGCGCGTCTTCTTGCAGCACAATCCAGTGCGAGGCGCGGCGCAGCGACGCCAGGGCATCGACGTCCCGATTGGGAATATCTCTATACAAATCGGTACCAGTGAGCGTCAATATCACCGGGCTGGCGGGATTGCGTGCTTGAAACCCTACAATGGCAGCTGCGCTGCGTCTTGCGTGCAGGGCGATTAAGATGTCGCTCTCTTGCCCCGCGAAGGCTTGGGCTACGGTAACTTCGTAGTCTGGTGAAAGCATCTGTAACCAACGGTGGGCGGTGTGATAATTACCGTTGTTGTCAGACTCGCGCGCGGGCGTGATTAAAAGGATTCTGGGTCGCATGGACGTAGACAAACGTCGGGTTGGGTTGGTAAATGATTTGAGAGCTGCACGCGAGTTTACGCGCGCGGCCTATGCACATCTTGCCGATGAGGCCCTCGCCTTCCCGAAACGCCCCGAACTCAATTTGCCACTCTGGGAATTAGCGCATGTTGCGTGGTTTCAAGAATATTGGTGCGTGCGCTTCCCACACATTGCCTCCCGCCCGAGTTGCGTACCGAACGCCGATGCCCGTTTCGACTCCCGCGCCATCGACCACGCCGCTCGGTGGGATTTAGATTACCCGCAGCGCACGGAAATTTTGAAATACCTGGACGATACGTTGGAAATGGTCGCCACACGGGTGGCCAATGCGCCCACAGCGCAGCTCTATTTTTACGAGCTCGCCCTGCGCCACGAGGCCATGCATACCGAGGCATTTGTAATGAGTTTGCACACGCTTGGCCTGCCCGCGCCGGAAAACGTATCGGCCCCGCTGCCGCAAAAGCGAGTCGGGACAGATATTGCATTCGAAGGCGGCGTGTTTACACTTGGCACCACTCCGAACGAACACGCCCGCTTCGTCTTCGATAATGAAAAATGGTCGCACGACGCACGGGTTGCGTCTTTTTCCCTTCGCAGCACGCTCACCACCTGCGGCGAATACGCCGATTACCTCGAGGCCACGCGCGCGAAACCACCGCGTGATTGGCGCAGAACCGCATCAAACGGCTGGGAAATTCGCTGGTTCGACCAGTGGCGCGCGCTCGCTGATGGCGCGCCCGTGAGCAACGTAAGCCAACACGAAGCGCTCGCGTACTGCACCTGGGCTGAGCGCAGATTGCCCACGGAAATGGAGTGGGAATTTGCAATGCT
>JANMDS010000276.1:0-6972 GCA_031376405.1 Betaproteobacteria bacterium | reverse complement strand
CGTGGAAGACATCGGGTTAAACGGTACGCTCCATCCTTGCCAGCAAGCAATGGTGGACTGCCACGGTGCGCAATGTGGCTTTTGCACGCCGGGTTTTGTGATGACGCTCTTTGCGCACTACGAAACGCAACGCCGAGCGGGTAAAGGTGCGGTAACGCGCACAGAAATCGATGATGTGCTTTCGGGCAATCTGTGCCGCTGCACGGGCTATCGCCCGATTATTGAAGCAGCACAGAAGATGTTTTCGTTACCGGTCCAAGTCCACGAAGACGGGCGGGTAGTGGCTGCGCTTAAAAATGTGAGCCCGTTGCGCCACGACAAATTTGTGTCCCCTGCCAGCCGAGCCGAATTCGCTCAATACTATGCGCAAAACCCACAAGCCCGCATCCTTGCCGGCTCTACTGATATTGGGCTTTGGGTCAACAAACAATTTCGTGCGCAAGATCACTTGTTGTATATCGGTAACGTTAACGACTTGCATTTCGTTCGTGTTGAAGGGGGTGCGCTTCGGATTGGTGCTGCGGTCAATTTGGAAAATGCGTTTGCTGCGATTGCGCGGCATGTGCTTCCAGGTAACGAAAGTTTTCGCGAATGGTGGGTGCGATTTGCATCACCGTTAATTCGCAATGCGGGCACCTTGGCAGGAAACGTTGCCAATGGCTCACCGATTGGCGACTCTATGCCCGTGTTGATGGCGTTAAGCGCAAAAGTTGTGTTGCAGCAAGGCGATTTAGTCCGCGAATTACCGCTAGAAGCACTGTACTTGGGCTACATGAAAAACGCAATCCAGCCCGGCGAATTCCTAGCAGAAATCGTAATTCCTGCCGCGTCAGCGAGCGCGTTTCGCACCTACAAAATTTCCAAGCGCTTCGATCAAGATATCTCGGCGGTCTGCTTTGCAGGCTCAGTTTCGCTCGAAAATGGGTGCGTGAAGGAACTGCGCTTGGCTTTCGGGGGCATGGCGGCTACCCCTGCCCGTGCCGTCATGGCAGAGGCTGCGCTGATTGGTAAATCGTGGAGTGAGACCACAATTTCCGCTGCGATGGATGCACTGGCACAAGATTTCTCCCCGTTAACGGATATGCGGGCGACAAAACAATACCGCTTAGCAACGGCACGCAACCTGCTGCAAAAGTTTTGGCTCGAAACGCGCATCGATTCCCCGATTGCCGGTGCACAATTGTCGGTGCGGCACCTGGAGCGCGCGCTGTAATGGCCGTTTCTAAATCGTCCCCCCATGAAAGCGCACACCTGCATGTAACTGGTGCGGCGGTATACGTAGACGATATTCCTGAACTAGCAGGTACGTTGCACGCGGCCTTTGGACTCTCCATTCACGCGCATGCACGGATCGTTGAAATCGATTTGTCCGCTGTTAAATCTGCACCGCTGGTTCACCGCGTACTCACTGCACAGGATATTCCCGGCGACAATGATTGCGGCCCGATTATTCACGACGACCCAATCCTCGCCGATAAAGAAGTGGTGTATGCGGGGCAACCCATTTTTATCGTTGTTGCCAGCACACGCGAGGCGGCGCGGTACGCTGCACGGCTTGCAAAAATCACTTACGAAAAGCTACCTGCACTGCTCACTCCGGAGGCCGCGCACGCAGCCCAATCATACGTAATTCCTCCCATGCGTATGGCTCGAGGCGACGCACTTTCGAAGCTCTCCAGTGCGCCGCATAGGCTTGCCGGACAATGGCGGTGTGGTGGCCAAGAGCAGTTTTATTTGGAAGGGCAAGTGGCGTACGCCCTACCGCGCGAAGACGCGACCATGCTCGTGCATTCTTCTACCCAGCATCCAAGTGAGATGCAATTTACGATTGCCCATGCGCTCAAGTGGCACGCTCATCAGGTGACAGTAGAGTGTCGCCGCATGGGAGGCGGCTTTGGCGGCAAAGAATCGCAATCTGCGATTTTCGCAGCCGCTGCTGCGATTGCTGCACAGGCAACGTGTAGGCCGGTAAAAATGCGTGCAGATCGCGACGACGATTTCATGATTACCGGCAAGCGCCACGATTTTGTCTACGATTACGAAATTGGGTTTGATGAGAGCGGTCGCATTCACGGGCTCAAAGTTGACTTCCTTTCTCGCGCTGGCTTTTCCGCTGACCTATCGGGTCCGGTGATGACCCGCGCGTTGTGCCATGTAGACAACGCTTACTACTTGAGCGACGTCGATTTGCGTGGCTTTTGCACCAAAACCAATACCCAAAGTAATACCGCATTTCGCGGCTTCGGCGGGCCGCAAGGCGCGTTATTGATCGAGTATTTAATCGACTCAATCGCCCGCAAATTACAGATTGATCCACTGGTCATTCGTGAGCGCAATCTGTACGGCCCCGCGCCGCGCAACCTTACGCAGTATGGCCAAACGGTTGATGACAATATCGCGCCGGAGTTATTGAAAAAACTGGCCTACGATAGCGAATATTTAGTACGAAAAAACGCCATTGATACGTGGAATTCCGAAAGCCAAGTTCTTAAGCGTGGCATTGCGATTACGCCAGTGAAATTCGGTATTTCGTTCAACGTAACGCATTTAAACCAAGCCGGTGCGTTGGTACACGTCTATCTCGATGGTTCAGTATTGGTCAATCATGGCGGTACGGAGATGGGGCAGGGCTTGCACACCAAAGTGCGACAAGTAGTTGCCCACGAGTTGGGTGTAGCGCTTGCAAGTGTACGCATCACCGCAACGGATACCAGCAAGGTGGCGAACACCTCCGCAACGGCGGCCTCAACCGGCACTGACTTAAACGGGAAAGCTGCGCAAGCGGCAGCCCGCACGATTAAGGACCGGCTTGCCGCATTCGCCGCGCTGCAGTTTGGCGTGGATGAGCGGGAGGTGCGGTTCGAAAATGGCCGGGTGGCCTCGGGCCATGTTTCGATGACGTTTGGCGATCTTGCGCGCGCTGCGTACACCGCGCGCGTGCAACTGTGGAGCGATGGTTTCTACACTACACCCAAATTGCATTGGGATATGAAAACCCTCACCGGCAGACCGTTTTACTATTTCGCCTACGGCGCTGCGGTAAGCGAAGTCGTGATTGATACGCTGACAGGAGAATGGAAACTGTTGCGCGCCGATATCTTGCACGATTGCGGGCGCAGCTTAAACCCGGCGATTGATCTTGGGCAAGTGGAGGGTGGCTATATCCAAGGCATGGGTTGGCTCACAATGGAAGAGCTTTGGTGGAAGCCAGACGGCACACTCGCCACCCACGCACCGTCCACCTACAAAATTCCCGTTGCATCCGACCTGCCCCGCATCTTTAATGTTGCGCTGTGGCAAGGCGACGCGACGGAGGCCACTGTTCATAAGAGTAAAGCTGTGGGCGAGCCACCGCTGTTGAACGCGATTTCAGTGTTGCTTGCCATTCGCGATGCGGTGGCTGCGGTTGTGCCTGGAAGCGTGCCCCATCTTGAAGCACCCGCAACGCCGGAGGAAATTTTGCGTGCGGTAGAAACATTGAAGCAAGGCAAAGAAGCATGGGCGCGGCACTAGTCATTACGAAAACCTTGGCGTGTATTGGGCGGGGCCAGCGCTGCGCGTGGATTACCGTTGCTCGCACAGCGGGCTCCGCGCCCCGCGAAATCGGTGCACGCATGTTGGTTACGCTCGATACTGCGCTTGATACGATTGGCGGCGGGCAACTCGAATACCGCGCAATCGAAATCGCTCGAGCGCTCATCGCCCAACCCAGCGAAGCCAAAGCCCGGTTGGAGCGTTTTCCGCTCTCGGCGCGGGTTGGTCAGTGCTGTGGTGGCACGGTCTGGTTGGCGATCGAGATAATTTCACCGATCGATTCAGATTGGTTGGTCAAAGCCGACGCGTCGCTGCGAACTGGCGCAGCATTTACACGAAAGAAAACGCTCAGTTTCGAAAATGAAGCCACCGAATGGGAAGATATCATCGCGCCGACATCGCCGGGAGTCGTATTATTTGGCGCGGGGCATGTTGGCCGCGCGGTGGCCACGATTTTGAGTGTGAACGATGTCGCGCTCACTTGGATCGATAGCCGCGATGCCCAATTCCCCGAAGCAATTGATCAACGTGTTTTCACGATCGAAAGTGACGATCCGGCAAAAGAAGTTGACCGGATATCGTCCGCGGCAAGTTGTCTCATTATGACTCATAGCCACGCGCTGGATTTTGCAATACTGGAAGCCATTTTGCGTCGTGACGATGCCCGATTTATTGGGCTCATTGGCTCCGCAACGAAGCGCGCGCAGTTTGAATCACGGCTACGTGCACGGGGCTTTTCAGAGCGCTCAATTCAATCCGTTGTGTGCCCGATTGGGGTGGCGGGCGTCGCAAGCAAACATCCAGGCGCGATCGCGGCGAGCGTAGTGGCGCAGCTGTTGCAGTCGTTTGAGGTCACTTCGCAGAGTTTATTCGCTGCGTAGTCGCTGCGTGAGCTCTCCGCTCAGTTCCTCGAACATTCCTTCAAAACTTCGCAGCAACGCAGCGCTGATACGAGTGCTACTGGGCGATTCCGCGTGCACCACGTAAGTCAGAAGTTCATCATCGGATAGTGGTTCGTACATGAGGCTACCCGATACTACGATGATTGGGCGTAGCTGCGGGCCAATTTGGGCATTGTCGGCGCGGATGCGTTGGCGAAGTTTTTCAATTTCGGCATCGCGGTTTCCGCCCGCGCTGGCTGCTGCGCCGCGCAGGGCGGCAACGGCCATTAACTCTACCGTATTCAAGACAAATTCCGTCGAACGCAAACTCGCCTCCAACCGCCGCGCGAGCGGGTAGCGCTTGGGCTCGCCGATGGCGAACGTAGGCGAAAGATCCGCCGCGCGCTTTTGCATCGCGTTCGGATCAGCCGCAGCGTGAATCAACTCAGCGGCAACAATCCGCTTACCCAGAGGGCTATCGTAAAACGAAGCGGCTTGTTTAAGATCATCTTCTTGCGCGTGGCGAGCGAGCTGCCCAAGCAGGGCTTTCCCCATGCGTTGTGCGGTAAAAATTTTCGTCGCCGCGTCTACCACGCGCCGTTTGCGCTCTGGCGACATATTTGGGTTGCCGCTCAAGTCTGAAGAAAACTGCTCGGCAGTGCTCTTGGCGAGGCTTTCTAGTTGCCGATCAAGCCCGGATTTGCGCGCATAGGCGTCTGCCTGCGCGGTGGCCGCACTTTGCGCATTTGCGCTTCCGAGGCTCAGCGCGAATGCGAAGATCATCGCCCGCCGCAGTATCGTTCCAAAAGCGGCGCACCAGGGTCTATCAAAACGGATTTTCTTTGTCGCAAACATCGGACAGATTCGCAGGGCGATTAACGCAACATGATACCTGTTGTACTTGATGCAACAATGCCACAGCGCAGTAATACCTGCGGCGTAAAAGTGGCGTGTTTTACGGATTATCTCCCAATAAAATCGCTTCAAATATCGCCCTCACGATCACGCCAATGGGACACATTCTCGCCATTACCGGCCCGATTTATCTTGCTCTCGCCGTCGGCTATCTCGCGGTGCGCTTTGGTGCGTTTGGCAAAACTGAATTGCGCGTTCTTGGCAAATTCGTTATGAATTTCGCGCTGCCCGCAATGTTGTTCACAGCATTGGTTTCCCGCCCGCTTGCAGATACGGTACGCCCAGGGTTTGTCGTGGCGTTTGGCTTGGGATCGGTATTGATGATGCTCGGTGCGGTGTTCGTCGCCCGCGTGGTGCTCAAGCAAAAGTGGAATTTCGCAGGCATTTGCGCGATGGGCACAGCCTGTCCGAATTCCGGTTTTGTGGGCTTTCCCATTGCGTTGATGGCGTTTGGCCCAGTTGCGAGCGCGGCGGCTGCGCAGTGTTTTCTGGTTGAAAATTTGTTGCTGCTTCCGCTCGCATTTGCGATTGCTGATCGCCCCGAGGGCGGTGAAGGTAGCCTTAGGAAAGCGCTGGTCAATTCCGTATTCCAATTCTCGCGGAATCCAATTTTGATGGCGATTGTGGCTGGCGTGGTGTGTGCGTTGTCCGGATTTACGCTCCCGGCTGCGGCCAACAAAGTTGTAAGCTTGTATGCCAGCGCGAGTGCGGGCTTGTCGCTCTTTGTAATCGGTGGGTCGCTTTCAGGTCTAAGCTTGCGCGGCATGCGTTCCCGCGTCCTTGGCATCACGTTGGCCAAACTTTTCGCGCATCCACTGCTAGTGTTCGCCGTCGCCGCGTTGATGCCATTTCCGATCTCAAACGAATTGCGCGCCGCGCTGGTGTTGTTCGCAGCAATGCCGATGATGGGCATCTTCCCGATTGTGGCGCAAAAGCATGGCTACGATGAAATGGCAGCGGCGTGTGTACTGGCTGCAACTGTAGTTTCGTTTTTTACAGTCAGTGGGCTGCTGTGGTGGCTACATCAACTTGGTTGGATCGCGTAGGACGCATTGTGTTTTTTTGCGGTTTGGGCAAAACTGCAACGCAACTTGACTTAAAGATCATAAAGGGATGGCCATGTTGAAACCTGTGATTGTCGTGAGCCTCGCGCTCCTAGCCGGTTGTGCTGCGGTGTTGCCCACACCCGTGGACCCGTCCGTAGCGTGCGAGGGGTTAAAAGCTCCAATCGTCGCGAACAAAGTAGGGCTTCCCACCGCGGGCGTCACCATCGATAGCGCAAAATTTTCGGCGCCCGTCGCGGCAAGCGTAGCAGAGCGCGCGCCTACACCCGCGGCCACTATTAACCCTGCGTTACCCGAAATGTGCCAGATAATCGGCCGGATATTACCGATCGATCCAAGCGCACCGCCCATCTTCTTTCAAGTCAATTTGCCCACGCAATGGAATGGCAAATCGTTGCAATTCGGTGGTGGAGGATTCAACGGCACGTTGATTAACGCCTTGCAACATCCGCCTTCGATGCCCTTCGGGTCGCCCGGTCCGCTTGCGCGCGGCTACGTCACCATCGGCACCGATTCGGGTCACCAAAATGCGCCAGGCGTTCCCATTCAAGCGTTCGCAGCCAATCAAGAGTCATTCG
>JANMDS010000272.1:0-11844 GCA_031376405.1 Betaproteobacteria bacterium | reverse complement strand
CCGCAAAGACCTTTGCACAACTGAATAACTCACTTCAGTGACTCAATACCCGTCATCCCAACGAAGGCCGGGATCCAGTTTTCTTCCGTAAAAACAAGTGCTTAGATTTTGCGCTTACGAACGAAATTGAACACCGGCCTGCGCCGGGGCGACGAAACTCAAGTTGTGCAGAGGTCTCCCATTGGCATCGTTCGCTAAATACAAAAAACCCCGCATCGCGGGGCCTTTATAAAACAAGTTGCGTAACAAAACCAAGGAGAACGGGATGCGCGCTAGGCGCGGGGTGGCGACGTGTACGATTTTGTACACGAGCTGCACCGCAACAACGCGCGGGCCCGTTATCCGACGGTTTTTACATGCCCATGTCGCCCATGCCGCCCATACCGCCCATACCGCCGCCCATGCCGCCGCCTGCTGCGTCATCTTTCGGCAACTCAGCAACCATGCAATCGGTGGTCAACATGAGAGATGCAACAGAGGCTGCGTTTTGCAATGCAGTCCGCGTGACTTTGGTTGGATCGAGCACGCCCATTTCAACCATATCGCCGTAGGTGCCGTTGCCTGCGTTGTAGCCGTAGTTGCCCTTACCTTCAAGCACTTTATTGACCACTACGCTCGGCTCGTCGCCTGCGTTTTGCGCGATCATGCGCATTGGCTCTTCAATGGCGCGCATTACGATCTTGATGCCAGCATCTTGATCGGGGTTGTCGCCTTTTACACCGGTTTTCATCACTGCCTGCTTCGCGCGCAAATACGCTACGCCGCCGCCAGCCACGATGCCCTCTTCCACGGCTGCACGGGTGGCGTGCAACGCATCTTCAACGCGGGCTTTTTTCTCTTTCATTTCCACTTCGGTGGCCGCGCCAACTTTGATAAGCGCTACGCCGCCTGCGAGTTTTGCAACGCGCTCTTGGAGTTTTTCTTTATCGTAGTCGCTCGTGGCTTCTTCGATTTGGCGACGGATCTGGCCCACGCGGGCTTTGATGTCGTCTTCTTTGCCGATGCCGTCAATGATCGTGGTGTTTTCTTTGGCCACTTCGATACGCTTGGCTTGGCCCAAATCGGCCAGCGTTACGTTTTCAAGTTTTAAACCCACTTCATCGGAAATAACCGTGCCGCCAGTGAGGATGGCTAAGTCTTCCAACATGGCTTTACGACGGTCACCAAAGCCTGGGGCTTTTACAGCGGTCGTTTTCAAAATGCCGCGAATGTTGTTTACTACCAGGGTTGCGAGCGCTTCGCCATCAACTTCTTCAGCGATGATGAGCAACGGACGCGATGATTTAGCAACTTGCTCCAACACGGGCAACAAATCACGGATGTTCGATACTTTCTTGTCGTGCAACAAGATGTAAGGATTATCCAGCGAGGCAATTTGCTTGTCGTGGTTGTTAATGAAATACGGGCTCAAATAGCCGCGGTCGAATTGCATGCCTTCTACAACTTCCAACTCGGACTCTAAGCTCTTGCCGTCTTCAACGGTAATCACGCCTTCTTTGCCCACTTTTTCCATTGCATCGGCAATGATCTTGCCAATTTCTGGATCGCTGTTAGCGGAAATCGAGCCCACTTGCGCGATTTCTTTGGTCGTCGTGCAAGGCTTGCTTACTTTTTTGAGCTCAGCGGTGATGGCGATCACTGCTTTATCAATGCCGCGCTTTAAATCCATTGGGTTCATGCCAGCGGCTACGAACTTCATGCCTTCTTGCACGATCGATTGCGCGAGCACGGTAGCGGTCGTTGTGCCGTCGCCAGCAACGTCAGAAGTTTTCGAAGCGACTTCTTTAACCATCTGCGCGCCCATGTTTTCGAACTTGTCTTTCAGTTCGATTTCTTTGGCCACGGATACGCCGTCTTTCGTGATCGTAGGCGCGCCGAAGCTGCGCTCGAGCACTACATTGCGGCCTTTCGGGCCAAGCGTTACTTTTACTGCATTGGCGAGAATGTTTACGCCACGCACCATACCGGCACGGGCTTGTTCGCCAAAACGTACGTCTTTTGCTGCCATGATTTTTTACTCCAAAACAAATATTCTTAAGGGAAACGGGCAAAGCAAATATCGGGATGCCAGGCTAGGCGCCCGAGGCCGCCGCGTACTTTTCGTACGCAAGGCATCGGGCAACGACGCATGGCGCCCGAGATTTACTTTTGCACCACGGCCATGATGTCTTCTTCGCGCATGACGAGTAACTCATCGCCATCGACCTTTACGGTCTGGCCAGCATACTTGCCAAAGAGCACGCGATCGCCAACTTTAAGGTCAGGCGCGTTTTGTTTGCCGGAATCATCACGCTTGCCAGGTCCCACGGCCAAAACTTCGCCTTGGTCTGGTTTTTCGGTGGCAGTGTCAGGTATTACGATGCCGGAGGCAGTTTTACGCTCTTCTTCTAAGCGCTTAACAATGACGCGGTCGTGCAGGGGACGCAATTTCATACGACTTAACTCCTTGTTTCTAAAACAAAAAGAGGCTGTTGCAAACAACAACCCAACTCAATAGCGAGGATTTGGATGAGTATCAATTGTTAGCACTCTCCAAACGCGAGTGCTAATTTGAACATATTTACGCGAGTTGTGCAATTCAAAAAGCGGACAAAGCGGAAATACCTGCGGCGCAAAACGGATTGTTTTTGGGAGATATCGCCCAAAAAGCGCCCGTTTTGCGCCGCAGGTAAAGGATTGTTTAACGCGCTTTTAAGGACGGTAATTAGATGATGCGAACGCGACAGATATTGCGTGGCGCCCGAGACGGGCTGCTTCGACTAAGCTCATTGGTGAGATGAGCAAACGAATTTTTTTATGGCGAGCCGCCTCCTTAAGCGCGGCATACCGAGGAAATTTGTCGAGTTCGGCTGGATCGCCTGCGTAGCTAATACACAGTGCGGGAGTTTTTAACCCTGCATTGATGCCGTCAATTCCGCGCTGCAGCGCATGGTCGACCGCCGCCTCATAACCTCGCAAGCGCTTAATCATGTGCGCCCGCCCGCCCGTTACGTGAAAGACCGGTAACCAGCCGAAAGTAGAGAGAAACCGAGACCAGCCACCCCATTGTTGCGCGCACAAATGTGCTCTATCGCGATCTATGTAGTGCGTATCACGCGTGACAACAAAGTTGTGCACCAGCAAGCGCATGCCTTCTAAATGGTGAATCAGTCGGTCACCGAAGAGGCCGACGTGTACGCGGGCGACCGCATCGAACGCGAGCACCGCTTCACCGGCAGCAATATTGCCGCTGTCCACTACGCCGATGTGAAACGCAAACGGATTAACGCTCGATTTTCGTACGCGATTAACCACAACGGCCACCTGCTGCGAGGCTTGCACCGCGTTCACAAACGTAGCGCTGTGCGCGGTGGCCGGGGCAATCACCACCGCGTGAGTCCAATTGTGCTCGATGGTGGCGGCGAGATTATCGCGAATATCGTTTACCGAGAGTGCTGAAATTTTTGAATCTAGGTCCGCGCGTACCAAATTGCCAGAGTATGCTCGCAGGCGTTCGCTGTGATCACCGCGATCAAGCAGTTCTGTTTTGCCGAATTGAACGAGTTGAGACATCATCGAAACATCGTAACGTTTGCGAAAGTCTTCAACTAAGTCACACGCTGGATCAACGACAACCCGAACGATAGCGTTTTCTCGGGTGATCTCTACCCGACGCTGGGTCGCCGCGAATCGGGTGGGCGTCTCGAGCAGTGTGGAAACGTTTTCACGCACGTGCAGCACCTGAGCATATCTTGAAGTTCGGCATTCTCATCATTGTTTAGTGCGATTTAAGCAGCACTGGATTCAACTGCGCTGAGCGCACAACGCACAACGGGACATCCTGGGTGGCTAGCTTATTCATTATTGTGAAGGTCATAAACCTGTCTTTTATGCCCGTAGTATAGGGGCGAACAGGTATCACGCCAATAGACGGCAATATTGCGTTGTGTCGGTTGTTGCTAGGTTTATACCGAAACTTCGTTCGTGAACCCGCCATACGTCGCGTTGGAAAACGGCAACGGTACTCGCACGCGTTTGGTAGGGTTGAGCGAAAACCGAAGCCGGTGCCACAAACACAGACGAAAGCGCTGCTTCTATTTCGGGCGTAACTCCGGTGTGAGGCAAATTACGCACATTGGCGCGACTTTGATCGGCTAGCGCATCTAAACTTCGATCAACGTCGAGCCCGCGCGCGGCCTGCGCGCGCATGGCCTTACTGAGCCGGTCACATTTCGGCCAAGGATTTGTAAGCGCGCCATTGCTGAACGCGGTCACGCCTTGTGTGAGGCAAGTAACCCGATCAAAGCGACTTTCCAAAATTAGCGCGCTCGATTTGTCTCCGACTAGCAACATAAATCCACGGTAACGATGGCAGTTCGCTCTGATCGCTTCGATAAACGAAGCTGGAGAAAGCAACCCAGCCAAATATGCGGCGGGCAGCCCGCCGCGGGATAGCGGATTGTCGACCCGTTCCGATGGATCGCGAAAGTTCGTTACCGCAGCAAAGCGACCTCCCGAAGCAAAGCCGAGCCAGGTACCGCCTTCTTGCAAATCACGGCCAGCGACAATGGTGGGGTGATCGCCCCAACGCGCGAGCGCTGCAGTCGGTCGGTCTAAAAATTCATCCCGATTGCTCCACAGTACGATCGGCGCCTCGGCGAATGCCCGCCAACCAATGGCAACTATGCACACGGAAGCCCCTTCTTACCTCGCGCGAAGCGAAATCCGCATTGTTTCCACGAAATACTCATGCGCATATGCGCATATAGAATAAGTTTGGCAAGATAGTTGAAATTTCGCCACTGCTTTATTGGAGAACTCGTGTCTGCGCTCAATGAATTTGACCCTTTTGTCGAACAAATCGCCAAGTTTTTTTCGCTGCTCTCCGAGCCGAGTCGACTGAAAATCGTGCACGTAATTTGCCGCGAAGAGCGCAATGTAACCGAGATCGTCACGCTTACGGGTTTAACGCAAACCAATGTGTCTCGACAGCTCAATATTATGTTGAGCGCTGGCGTGCTCAACCGACGCAAAGAGGGCAATCAGGCGTTCTTTAAAGTCTGTGACGAAACGCTAATTGAAGTGTGCCGCGATGTGTGCGTTCGCTTGGCTTCAAAAATGGAAACGGATGCCGATTTGGCGAAAGCGGCGAAAAAACCGTTTCTTCTCGGGATGGCGATGAAATGATGCCCAGCGGTTACTTGCGTAAAGCACCAGAGCATTTCTTAACCCGCGAACAAGAGCGCGAAATGAAGCAAGGCCGTCGCGGCTTTTTGAACGCGGTGTTCGCTGCGGCGCTTGCCAGTCCGGTTGCTAACAGCGCGCTCGCGAGCGAGGGCGATCCAGCCATTTTGAAGTTACCCACACACTCGACCAACCTGGGGCAACCCGTTGCAGTGCGCGGCTACGGCAGCCCGTCGAAGTGGGAAGAAAATCTGCAGCGACGGGAATCGCCGGGGCTCACGCGCGTCGGTGCGGCCTCGGTTTCGTTCGCCCCACTGCAAAGCCTGTTTGGCATCATTACACCCAACGGGCTCCACTTCGAGCGCCACCACCAAGGCTGGTGGGATGTAGAACCTACCCAACATCGACTCATGATTAACGGCTTGGTAAATGAAGCCCGCGTCTACACCATGGATGATTTGCTGCGCTTACCCTCGGTCTCGCGCATGCACTTCATTGAGTGCGGTGCGAACACCGGTATGGAATGGGCGAACGTGGCGGTGCCGACTGTTCAATACACCCACGGCATGCTGTCGTGTTGTGAGTTCACGGGCGTGCCACTTTCTACATTACTCGATCTCTCGGGCTATGATAAATCGAAAGCTAAGTTTGTACTGGCAGAGGGCGCCGATGGCGCGTCGATGACCCGCACGCTACCCATCGAGATGGCACTGGATGACGTGATCGTGGCGTATGCCATGAACGGCGAAATGCTGCGTCCGGAGCAAGGTTATCCCTTGCGTTTGGTAGTACCTGGCGTGCAAGGGGTGAGCTGGGTGAAGTATTTGCGCCGGATTGAAGTAGGCGACCAAGCGTGGGCCACCAAAGATGAATCCATCCATTATGTAGACATGATGCCCGATGGCATGCACCGCCAGTATTCGAGCGTTCAAGAATGCAAAAGCGTGATCACCTCGCCTTCAGGCGGGCAAATGTTGCTCGACAAAGGGTTTCACAATATCACCGGCTTGGCATGGAGCGGGCGCGGGAACGTAAAGCGCGTGGATGTAAGCACCGACGGTGGGCGCAACTGGAAAATGGCCCGACTCGAAACGCCTGTGCTCTCGAAATGTTTGACGCGATTTAATTTGGATTGGGCGTGGGACGGTGGCCCGTTCATTTTGCAAAGCCGCGCGATCGATGAAACCGACTACGTGCAACCGACTTACGCGCAACTACGCGCGGTGCGTGGCACGCGCTCGATTTATCACAACAATGCGATCCAATCGTGGGGCGTTGCAGAAAGCGGCGAGGTCAGCAATGTTCAGGTTTAGTTTAGAAATCTTTTTCCCCGCTCTTGTGTTGGCTGCATCTGCCGCGCAACTTTTTGCGCAACCTGCATTCCCAAATATTGGCCGCGTCGCTACGCCTGCCGAGATTAAAGCTTGGGACATCGATGTACGCCCAGACTTTAAAGGTTTGCCTGCCGGAAAAGGTAGCGTGGCGAAAGGCCAAGAGGTGTGGGAGACGAAATGCGAATCGTGTCATGGAACATTCGGCGAGAGTGGAGAAGTGTTCACTCCAATTGCAGGCGGCATTTCCGCGCAAGCCATTGCAACGGGGCGCGTAGAAACACTCATTGACGGCAAAACACCGATTCGCTCGACGATGATGAAAGTGGCAACGGTATCTACTTTATGGGATTACATTAATCGCGCGATGCCTTGGAACGCGCCGAAATCGCTCTCGATTGAAGAGGTGTACGCGAGCGTTGCGTACATCTTACATCTCAACGATATCGTGCCTGCCGATTTCACGCTCTCGAACGACAACATAGCGGACATCCAAAAGCGTATGCCCAACCGCAATGGCATGTCAATTGCCCACGGCTTGTCGGGCCTACACGGCACCCCGGATGTAAAAGCGGTGGCGTGCATGCGCGATTGCTTGTCCAAGCCGCCGGTCGTAACGTCGCGTATCCCCGATTACGCAAAAGATGCCCACGGCAATTTAGCGGCACAAATGCGCGCGCTGGGCGTGCGCGGCGTACGCACAGGCCCGGCCACGTCCACTCTCGACGAGATCGCGGACGCACAACGGCGCTTCAACAAAAATAACTGCAATGCCTGCCACGCTGCAAGCCAGAAAACCGTCGGCCCGAGCATCGTCGATATTCGCGCAAAATACGCGACCACCGCGGACGCAGCGCGCTTGCTCGCTTACAAAATTAAAGTGGGGGGCCAAGGTGTGTGGGGAGCCATACCGATGCCTGCTCAAACCCAATTGTCGGAAGCGGATTTGCAAACGCTTGCGAAATGGTTAGCCACATTGCAATGAGCTTTGAGGCTCGTTAGAATAGGCGAAGAAAACCAGATCTCGAAAGCGCTACCATGGTTCGCTCCCTTTTTGCTCTTCTTTCTGCGTTGTTGTTTTCGGCCTTCGCGCACGCGCAAGCGCCGATCAAAACGGTGTACCACTTAAACGAAGGTTTGGAGCAAGCGAGCAATGCGCTGCGTAACATCGGCAATCATTTGTCGGTAGACCCTAGCGCAAAAATCGTTGTCGTAACCCATGCGCGTGGCGTGGATTTTTTGATTGACGGCGCGAAGGATAAAAACGGCAACCCGTATGATATTTCGGTGACCGAGCTCATAAAGAAAGGCGTGGAGTTCCGCGTGTGCAGCTTCACGCTCACCTCCCGCAAGATTGATCCGAAAACGCTGCTTACCGATTTGAAAATCGTACCTTCCGGCGTAGCGGAAGTAGCCGCGCTGCAAAGCCGCGAAGGCTTTGCGTATTTGCGCCCATAGCGGTTTCACCACGCCCCCTACCTGCGGCGTAAAAAAGGCATTTTTTGGGAGATATCTCTTCAAAAATAGCTTTTTTGCGCCGCAGGTATTTGCATGATTTGACTTTCCACGAAACTGAGCTATGACCACGATTTCGCGCAACTCCATCGAAACTACGCTGCATACGTTTCGCACGCGCCACCCATCCTTCATTCGCACAACACCGCTACTATGCGTGCCCGGCGCGGTGCTCGGCGTGGCGTGCAAGGAAGTGCGTTTGAAGTTAGAGCACTTGCAGGTCAGCGGCAGCTTCAAAGCGCGTGGCATGTTGAATCGCCTCCTGACCAATCCGATTGAACGCAGCGGTGTGATCGTGGCGTCCGGTGGCAACGCAGGCATTGCCACCGCTGCGGCTGCACAACATTTGGGCGTGCACTGCGAGGTGTATTTGCCGGAAGTCTCCACGCAAGCGAAGCGTGAGAAATTGAAATCTTTAGGCGCGAACGTGGTTGTACAGGGCGCGGTATACGCCGATGCGCTCGCCGCGTGCCTCACCCGCCAGCGCGAAACCGGCGCATTACTCGTTCACGCCTACGACCAAGAAGAAGTGGTAATTGGCGCGGGCACGATCGCTGCCGAAATGGACGGGCAAGCCGGCGCACCTCCCGACACGGTATTGGTGAGCGTGGGCGGGGGTGGACTGATTTCTGGCGTAGCGAGCTGGTATGCGGGCACAGCTACACGCATCATCGCGCTGGAGCCCACGCTCGCGCCTACGCTGCATTCAGCGCGCGCAAGCCATGCGCCAGTAGACGTACAGGTAAGCGGTGTCGCCGCAGATTCGTTAGGTGCAAAACGCATCGGGGACATTGCGTGGTGCATTACCCAAAGCGGTGCGATTGCTGATGCGTTGTTGTTGGAAGATACCGCCATTCGTGCCGCCCAATTGTGGCTCTGGACAGAGATGAAAATTGCGGTGGAGCCCGCCGCTGCACTGGGTTTGGCCGCATTGCAAAGTGGTGCTTACGTGCCGCATACGGATGAAACGGTATGCTTGCTCATTTGCGGGGCAAACTTTGATCCAGCAAGCTTAAACGCGTAGAAGACAGCGCGATGAGAAGCGAACTCGCGGTGACAAGAGTAAGGCTGGGTCAAACAAATCCGGTGCGAACGGATGGGAATGCACGTTGTTCAAAAGTCAAGGAACAGGTATCCAATACGCAGCGCTAGGACGCACTTTTGTCGTGCAACGCAACTCGAAACCCCACGCACATTACTGCAAATTCTGCACCTGCTCACGCATTTGCTCGATGAGCACCTTCAAGTCAATTGCGATGCCCGTCGAGCCCACGTCCGCCGATTTCGAGCCCAACGTATTTGCTTCGCGGTTTAACTCTTGCATCAGAAAATCGAGCCGTTTCCCAGCATCGCCGCCTTTTTTCAATACCCGCTCAACCTCTGTCAAATGCGTCAGCAGTCGATCGACCTCTTCGTCGATATCAATGCGTTGTGCGTGGATGACGATTTCCTGCGCCAGCCGGTCAGCGTCAACAACAATTCCCGAGCTTTCGATCTTCGCCCGAAGCCGCTGCGGGAATTCCGCTTTGATTCGTTGCGCAGCAGGTGCAGCGAGCTTGGCGGCTTGGCGGGCTTGGTCTACGCGATTGCTGATTGTGTCTGCGAGCGCCTTGCCCTCGCGTAAACGACTCGCATGCAGCGCGGCAAGTGCTTCGTCGAGCGCTGAGAGCACCATCACATCGCGAACTTCGCGATCGCCAGCGGCGTTATCTGCCAATACACCGGGCCAACGCAAGATCTCATTGGCAGATAGTGCAGGCGCAGCGGGGGCGTGTTTAAGCACAAGCGCCTGCGCCTGCAGCAAATTTCCAATCGTTTCGGCATTGACCGCGCCAACCGCACTGCTCACCGCTTGGCGTACGCTCAGGCGAACCTCCACCTTGCCCCGACTCATTGTTTTTGCCACCCGCTCGCGCACCGCAGGCTCAATACTGCGCACGTCATCCGGGCACTTCACCGTCAAGTCTAAATAGCGGGCATTAACGGATCGCACCTCGGCTTCGACCACAAGCGTCGCATTTTGGCGAACAGCGCTACCAAATCCTGTCATGCTTGCGACAGTTGGCATATTTTTGCGGTTATTTTCATCTACATTCATGCGGTTACCTGCCCTTTAGTCTAGAATCATGCATATTGAATAGCCAAATCCGCTAACGCTTTTTTACCTAGATGTCGATTCCTCTGAACCGTGCACTCCCACAGGGCTACAAGCTTGAGGGTTATACGCTTGATCGCCCCATTAGCCGGGGCGGGTTCTCGATCGTCTATCGTGCAGCGGATCCAAACGGCGAAATTGTTGCCGTAAAAGAATACTTACCTGCCGGTTTGGTTCTGCGCACGGATGGTACACGGGTTCAGGCAAGCTCCGCGGAAAACATGACTTCTTTTCGTTACGGAATGAAGTGCTTTTTCGATGAAGGCAAAGCGCTGGCAACCATCAACCACCCTAATGTGGTGCGCGTGCTCAACTTTTTTCGCGCCAACGATACGGTTTATATGGTGATGCGCTACGAGCGGGGCCGCACGCTCCAGCAATACATTCAGGCCAAGCAAGGGATGCTCCCTGAGCGCTTCGTGCGCTACGTTTTTACTGAGTTGTTAAATGGCCTGCGCGATGTACACGCGAAGCGATTGCTGCACCTCGACATTAAACCGGCAAACATATTTATCCGTAACGATGGCTCACCGGTGCTGCTCGATTTCGGCGCGGCACGGCAGATTTTGCAGGCCACCGCAAGCATTCAAGCGCCGATGTACACGCCAGGGTTTGCGGCCGTTGAGCAATACAAAGAGGCGGATTCTGCGCAACTTGGCCCGTGGACCGATATTTACGGTGTGGGCGCGTCGATTTACGCTTCCTTCGCGGCGTTCGCCCCGCAATCGTCCGATTCCCGGGCTACGAAAGATCACTACATTCCCGCGCATCGGATTTGGGGCGACATTTACACCCGCGATTTGCTCGATATTGTGGACTGGTGTCTCAAAATGGATCCGCTTGAGAGGCCGCAATCGGTGTTGCAAGTACAAAAATTACTTCGCCCATTGCCAAGAGCCGAAACCCAAAGCTCGCTCGATAAGCTAAAAAATCTGTTCGGTTTCGGAGATAAACGAAAAAGCGTGATCGCGAAAACGTAAAGATGGAATTTTCAATTTATCAAGATTCGCGCCGCGGTGGGCGTAAAACGAACCAAGACCGCGTGGGCTACACCTACAGCCGCGATGCGCTACTCATGGTTGTGTGCGACGGTATGGGTGGCCACACGGGAGGCGAAATCGCCTCGCATTTAGTCGTGCGGCTTTTCCTCGAGCGCTTTGAGCAAGAGGCACAGCCGATGCTGCGTTCTCCCACTATTTTCATGCAAGACACCATGCAACGCGCCCACAAAGCGTTGCTCGATTACGCCACACGCTTCCGCCTGGTCGACACACCACGCACCACTTGCGTTGCGTGTGTAATCCAGGCCAACTATGTGTATTGGGCCCATGCGGGAGACTCGCGCCTCTATATGTTCCGCGATGGCAAGCTTGCACACCTCACGCGCGATCACTCCAAAGTGCAGTATTTGGTTGATTCCGGCGCTATTACCCAAAAGCAAGCTGCGACGCATCCTGATCGTAACAAAGTGTTTAGCTGCTTAGGTGGCGAAATCGAGCCTGCGATTGATTACTCGCCACGCACGCCGCTCGTTGGCGGTGATGTGCTCCTGCTCGCCACCGATGGTCTGTGGGCCTCTTTCGAGCCAGAAGAAATCGGTCCGTGGATGAACCAAGGCTCGGTCTTAAACACCACTTCGCTATTACTCACTGAAGGCCAACGCCGCGCCGGTGAGCATTG
>JANMDS010000248.1:0-10236 GCA_031376405.1 Betaproteobacteria bacterium | reverse complement strand
GCAGCCGCAAGCGTCGGCGCTACGTCCCATTCTGTCTCGGACGACTTGGGCGTGATTTTGCTCAAAATCGGCTGAGAAATCTCGACATCGTCTTCGGCTAGCGCTTTAAATCCAATGTCGCTTCGATCTGCTCTTGTATTTGAGCGTCCGCTAAACGTAGGCTCCGTGCGATCAATGGTTTCACGGACGGTCTGCTGGGAAGCACGCGCAATCTCCGGCGGCGGTCTGTCTTGCGCGGACTCGCGCAAGCGCCTTGTTTGAAACCAATTGATGACAACCACACTCAAAATTACGAGCACGCCTAACGCCCCGAGCCCGAGGGCAAGTGGGTTGAAACCCTGAATGAAACGAATCACATTTTCCATGTTGCTCGTCTAAATTGTTATGCTGCCATGCGCATTGCTGCGGCCATATCTACCGTGACCATCCGCGAAATGCCTGGTTCCGGCATGGTAATCCCAATCAACTGCTCGGCCATTTCCATTGCAAGTTTATTGTGACTGATAAAGAGGAATTGCGTGTTTACCGCCATTTCCCGCACTAATCGTACAAAGCGTTCGGTGTTGGCATCATCCAGAGGGGCATCGACCTCATCGAGCAAGCAAAACGGGGCTGGATTGAGCTGGAATAGTGCGAACACGAGCGCCGTCGCCGTTAGGGCCTTTTCACCGCCGGAAAGCAGCTGGATGGAGGCGTTGCGTTTGCCTGGAGGTTGGGCCATCACTTGCACACCGGCTTCCAAAATTTCATCACCCGTAAGCGTAAGCTTGGCGTTGCCACCACCAAAAAGTGTCGGGAAAAGCCGCGAGAAATTGGCATTCACTTGATCGAATGTATCCTGCAAAAGCGAGCGGGTTTCTTTATCGATTCGGCGAATCGCATTTTCGAGCGTTTGCACCGCCTCGCTCAGATCATCGCCTTGACTATCTAAATATTCTTTACGTGCTTTCGATTCGTTTAGCTCTTCAAGCGCCGCCAAATTTACCGGACCTAACGCGTCGATTTCTTTGTTGAGCGATTCAACTTTTTGTTGCAACGGGCCTGCTCGTGCGGCTTCGGGCAAGGCTTGCACGAGCCAATCTAAGTCATATTGCAACTCGGCGAGCTGACTGTCCATCTGCTCTACGGACATACGCGCAGCCTGCTCTTTGAGCTGGCGATCACCGAGCTTTTGGCGCAATGGCTCGACGGCGCGCTCTGCGGTCATGCGTGCTTCTTCTTTCGCGCGCAATGCGTTGGAGGAGCCTTCTTGCGCTTCCCGCGCACCCGTGAGCGAGAGCTCTTGGGTTTTGCGGTTATCGAGTAACGACTGCAATGCTAACTCGAGCGGTGCTAACAAAATTGAGCCCAGCTCGCTGGCTAAACGCGCTTTCAATGCCTCACTATCGCCACGATTTAGATTGAGTTGACCTTCGCGCCGCTGCATTTCTTGCAGCCGGTCTTGTGTGGCCCGTAACTGGTATTGGCTTTCGCGCGTTGTGCGCTCGGCTTCGCGCAGTGCCTCGCGCACTTTAGCGAGTGCGACTTCCGCTTCGTTGCGCGTGCCGCGCGCCCGTTCACGGTCTTCTATTAAGCCTTCGCGTTTGCCATTGTGGGTTTCGATATCGCCGACAATGCGCTGCACAGCCTCAACCTCAGCGTGCGTTTGCCCTGCAAGGTCGGTGAGCTCAGCTTGAATTTGGGCATCGCGTTTCGATGCATTTTCTATTTGCGCGGCGAGCTGCATGAGCTCGAGTTCTAAATCGTAAATGCGCCGCTGGCGTGTGCCAATCGCTGCCCGGCTTTGCTGCAAGCGCTGGGCATGATCGCGTTTATTACGCTCAAGCGAATCGGCTTTTTGCTGTGTCTCGCGTGCGCTGGGCTCCAAAGCGGCAACTTGCGCGCGCAGCGTTTCGAGTTCACGCTGGCGGGCCATCGCGCCGTGAATCTCTGATTCTGGTTTAAAGTAAGTCACCGAGCTAGGTGTCACCACATGCCCTGCTCGAGTCACGATTCGCTCGCCCGCAGCCAATTGCCCGCGCTGTGAAAGCGCTTGCTCCAGCGAGTCTGCAACGCGCAAGCCATACAACCAATCATCGAGCGCTGCGGTGACGCTCGCGTCCTTGATTTGGATTTTGCCGCGTAACGATAAAGCCGACGGGCTTGCAGCCGATAATGGCGACGCGCCATATACCGCTAGTTTTGAGGGGGGCTCACCATGTTTGGCAAGCACTTCAAGTTGCGCAGCAGGCACTGCATTGAGCCGTTCCCGCAACACCGCTTCTAGCGCATCTTCCCAACCCGCTTCAATTTGAATTTGCTGCCAGAGCCGCTGCCCATCCTTAAGGCCATGGCCCCGCAGCCACTTGGTCAACTCGCTTTCGTTATTCGATTGCGAGAGCCGATTTTGTAAATTTTCGAGCGCAGAAATGCGGGCTTTGATTTCCCCCAATTTCGTTTGGGCTTGCTGGGCTTCGCTGCGCGCGGTTACGATTTTTTGGTCGAAATCCGTATCGTCTGTTTCGAGTTGTTCAAGCTCCGCGGTGGCCTCTTCCGCATCCGCGCGCTCGGCATCGAGCGCTTCTTGCAAATCATCTTTAAGCTGGGCATCGGGACCCTTTAAGCGGCTCTTTTCCTCCGCCAAGCGCTTGCTGCGCTCTTCGAGCCTCGCAATCGTACGCTCAATATTTTGCTTGTTCGCGTGGGCAACTTGTATCGCTTGATCCACTTGCGCGAGTTGGCTCTGAGCCTCGGCCACGCTAATTTGCGCCGCGCGGGCCACTTGCTCCGCATCGGGGATTTGCTTTTCTGTGGCCGTTAAGTTGGCTTGTGCAGCGTTGCTCGCGGCCTCGCGCTCTTTCGCCAGGAGCTTCGTGCCCTCAATCTCAGCTTTGAGCGCGGTGGTTTCGGTGTGTACTTCTTCGATGCGCCGAGCAGCGAGCGCCAAATCATCGCGTACCCGTTGCATGCGTTGCCGCTCGAACACCAGCTGCTGCTCGTTTTTGCTCACCTCGGCATTGGCCGCGTAAAACGAGGCTTGCGCGACCTGCAACGCATCGTTGCGGGTGAACTGCTCTTGGCGCAACACTTCAATTTCCGCTTCAAATGCGCGCAAATTGGCTTGGTGAGATTCAAGCTCCGTCGTAAACGCAGCAAGCTCGGTTGTCACCGTTGCCAATTGTTTCTGGGCATCTTGCCGCTTTACCGCATAGAGCAAGGCGCGCGATTGAGTGCGCTCTTTATCGAGCTCCTTATATTGACTTGCCACCTTGGCCTGGGTATCGAGCTTTTCTGCTTGCACGCCCAATTCGCGGCGAATGTCGTCCACGCGTACCAAATTTTCCCGCGCGTCGCTCAAGCGGCTCTCGGTTTCTTTGCGGCGGTCTTTGTATTTCGAAACGCCGGCCGCTTCTTCCAAAAATACCCGCAGCTCTTCCGGTTTCGCTTCGATAATGCGCGAAATCATGCCCTGGCCGATGATCGCGTAGGCGCGCGGCCCCAAGCCTGTGCCCAAAAACAAATCGTGGATATCGCGGCGGCGCACTTGCTGATTGTTGATGTAATAACTCGCATCGGCCTCGCGTGTGAGCACGCGCTTGATCGAAAGCTCCGCATATTGCGCCCACGCCCCGCCGATGCGCCCCATCGAGTTATCGAACACCAACTCCACGCTGGCACGACCCACCGGCTTGCGATCGCCTGCGCCGTTGAAAATCACATCTAGCATCGATTCCCCGCGCAGCTCGGACGCTTTTGATTCGCCCAGCACCCAGCGCACGGCATCCATTACGTTGGATTTACCGCAACCATTAGGGCCAACAATGCCCACCAATTGTCCAGGCGTGCGGATCGTGGTGGGGTCTACAAACGATTTGAAGCCAGCTAACTTGATGGAAGAAAGGCGCACGGTCTAAGTTTTTTTTTGCAGCGTTAAAAGACATCACCGCGCGCCCCACAAACTAAAAGCAGCGCAGTAAACTCAAGAGTATAGCAACCGCCCTCTTGTCGCCATTGGGCGAAAAGCGCGCAAACCCATACAAATCAAACACTTACAAAATGCCCCGTACCCTGTCAAAAAAAATGAACCAACGTGGCCCGAGCCAGCCCTCCGCGCCCTCTCGCGAACTTGACGTTTTCCCCAACCCGCAAGCGGACAGGGATTACTTGATTCACATGCAAATCCCCGAATTCACTTGTCACTGCCCACTCACTGGCCAGCCCGATTTCGCCCACGTAACGCTCGAGTACATCGCAGACAAAACCTGTATCGAGCTCAAAAGTTTGAAGATGTATATGTGGAGCTTTCGCGATATTGGGGCGTTCCACGAAAAAGTCACCAACGACATGCTTTCCGATTTCGTTAACGCGGTCAGCCCACGCTACATGCGCGTCACCACGCGCTGGTGGGTGCGCGGCGGGATTTACACCAACGTTGTGGCTGAACATAAAAAAAAGGGTTGGAAGGGCGAAGTGCCGAAAGCGCAAGAGTTTTCAGTGGCGCGGGCGTTCGCATGAGGATTTTGTAGTTAAAACCTGCGGCGTAAAAACCGCTTTTTTGGGCAGATATCTCGCCAAAAAGGCCGTTATTACGCCGTAGGTCTTAAGCCCGACGCGCGGCGTGGTTCGCGCAAATATCCAGCGTGAACAAGGAAAAGGGAGGGGATTGGCGCGCCCGACAGGAGTCGAACCTGTGACCCTTGGCTTCGGAAACCAATACTCTATCCAACTGAGCTACGGGCGCGTTCAACGCATTATAATGATTGATTAACCTGATCCAGCGTAAAGTGCGTAGCAACTGTTTGCGGCACACCTTTTACGCGCAATTTTTAAAAGAAATTAAGCACAACATGGGCGAGCATAAACAATCCTCCCAGCAGCACGCTAACAACAAACATGAAAGCGGCCACGCACACCATGAGGAGCACAAAGGGCTCATCAACACGCCCAAGCAACTCATCGTTGTATCAGCATTGGCGCTGTTAGTGCCAGTGTTTTTAGCGTACTTAGGTGCGCAATGGGCGAGCGGCGGCAAGCGGCTCAATGCTGCAGAATCCGCCGAGTCGATCGGCAAGCGCATTGCTCCCACGGGCGAGATCAAAAAATTTGATCCAAATGAGCCTGCACCGGTAGTGGCCGTCGCTGTGGCGGCGTCGGATAAGCCGAAATCGGGCGAAGAGGTTTACAACGGCGGGTGCAATGCCTGCCACGGCGCTGGTATTGCGGGCGCGCCGAAGAGCGGCGACAAAGCGGCCTGGGGCGCGCGCATCGCGCAAGGCGCGGCCACGCTGTACGACCACGCAATTAAGGGCTACCAAGGCAAAGCGGGCGTGATGCCGGCTAAGGGTGGCAACACGGCTCTCTCTGATGGAGAAGTGAAAGCTGCGGTAGATTTTATGGTGGCCGCAGCGAAGTGATCGCTTCGAAGCCTTACTTAAAAAACGCGCCATCAGGCGCGTTTTTTATTCGGCAGCACCCAAAACCTGCGGCGCAAAACAGCCCCTTTTTTGGATTTATCTCCTAAAAAATGCGCTACGTTATCGGAGATATTCAGGGGTGTTACGACGAGCTTGTCGATTTGCTCAACCTCATCGCGTTCAACCCCAGCGCCGATGAGGTGTGGTTCACGGGCGATTTGGTCAACCGTGGGCCAAAATCGGCCGAGGTGCTGCGGCTGGCGATGGGCTTGGGTGCAAGCGCACGCACCGTGCTGGGCAATCACGATTTTTTCCTGCTGCGCGTAGCCTTGGGCCACGGCAAGGCTCACCCTGGGGATACGCTTGAGCAAGTGCTTACCCAGCCGGATGCACAGCAACTACTTGAGTGGCTGCGTCAGCAACCACTTGCGTTGGTGGAAGACGACACGATTTTGATCCACGCTGGGCTCATGCCGCAGTGGACGCGCGCGGACGTGATCGCCCATGCCCGCGAAATCGAAACCGAGCTGCGCGGCGCAAATTGGAAAAATTACTTGCGAGATTTATTCGGCAACACGTATGGCCCGTGGACGGATAAGCTCGAAGGCATGGAGCGCGCTCGCACGATTGTGAATACGTTGTGCCGGATGCGCTACTGCGATGGTTTTGGCGTCATTGAATATATAGAAAAGCGCGGCCCCGAATTTACGCCAGCAAACATGAAACCGTGGTTTTTGCACCCGCACCGGCGCACGGCTGCGCAGCACGTTATCGCCGGGCATTGGTCTTCGCTGGGCTTGTATCTCGCCCCCAACATTTCGATGCTTGACTCCGGCTGCTTGTGGGGCGGTGCGCTTACGGCGTTGCGGTTGGACGACCGTCGGGTGTTTCAGGTGCCCTCGCGCCAGCCTTTGCAGTTAGCTGCGAACGAATAGCATGCTCTAAATTTTTTGCCAACTCGCGCCGATTTTCCCCGCGCTGCACTGGCAAAATCGTAAGGGTAACTTCACCTCCGCTCGCGCCCAAAATGGCCCACACCGATTGCAAAAAATTTCGGTGAACGTAGTCAAAAGCGGGCAGCGGGGAATACGTGATCGCGATGGGCACGACCAGCGCCTCGGCATCAATCGCGGGCTGCAGGAGCGAGGCATTAAATTGCCGCACACCTACGCCGTGACTGACCCCACCTTCGGGGAAAAACGCGAGCGGCATGCCTTCGCGAATATGCTGCGCGAGGATGGCCACCATGCGCCCGGTGTCCCGGCGCTTGCTACGGTCAATAAAAAGCGTGCCCACGTTTTTAAGCAATCGCCCTGCCACAGGCCAATCTGCTAACTCCTTTTTCGCCACGAATGAAACGGCCCGCAGCGAATTAATCGCGAAGATATCCACCCACGAAATGTGGTTCGCCACGATCACGAACTTGCCCTCCGGTAGCGGCTCGCCCACCACCCGAACGCGCACGCCGGCCAACGCCACCAACGCGCCGGACCACACCCGCACGTGTTCTGCGCGCGTGGCAGCGTCTGCTTTGGGGAACACCGTCCACGTTGTTGCCAAACCGCGAAACAAATGCCCGAGCAATCGCGTGATCCGTACAGCGCGAGAAAACGCCGAATTTTCTACGGATTTTGGGGGAGGCGAGGTGAGCGATTTCATGGTTTAATGTCGATTAGAACATCGGCGCCGCATCCACAGGTGCGGGCTTCGATCCGGGGAACCAAATCTATATCAGGAGATTACACATCGTGAATCGCAAATTATTATCGTTAACGTTGATGGCGGCATTCGGTACTGTTGCCTGCCAGAGCACCGCACCAAAAATGGGCTCCGAAGAAGCCAAAACAGTCGCCACAGGTTCCGCTGGTGGCGCAAACTCTAACAACGCCAGCACCAAACTTGAAAAATGTGATGCGCCCTACGGCACGATTGCCTTAGTAGAAAACCAAACCTCCGATTGGTATCGGTATTTAACAAGCGAATATCGCCTCACTTCTACCCAACCCGTATTGCGCCTACTCATTCAGCAATCGAATTGCTTTATTGTGGTGGATCGCGGCCGCGCGATGGCCAATATGCAGCAAGAGCGGGCGTTGCAAAACTCTGGCGAGCTGCGCGATAACTCCAGCTTTGGCAAAGGCCAAATGGTTTCTGCCGATTATTCGCTCACTCCAGAAGTGATGATTTCTGCCAAAGGCACCAGCGGCATGGGCGGCGCGCTCGGCGCGGTGGGCGGGCGTTGGGGCGCGGCCCTCGGTGCGATTGCCGGTGGCATTAAAACCAACGAAGCCGCCACGATGTTGATGCTCACCGACAACCGTTCCGGCGTGCAAGTCTCCGCCGCCGAAGGCAGCGCCTCGAACACCGACTTTAATTTGGGTGCAGTGCTAATTGGCTCCAATGTAGGCGGCAGCTTAGGCGGCTACACCAGCACGCCACAAGGCAAAGTGATTGCCGCAGCCTTTACCGATTCGTACAACGGCATCGTCAAAGCCATTCGCAACTATCGCGCGCAAGTCATCCCTGGTCAGGCATTAGGAACAGGTGGGCGTTTGGCGGTAGACGGCGCACGCCCTGCTCCAGCACCTGCGCCCGCTCCCGTTGCCATGGCTCCAGCGCCCGCTCCGATGGTGGCCGCCGCGCCGATGCAAATTAATAGCGTACGGGATGCCCAAACCCGCTTGAACCAATTGGGCTACGACGTCGGTGCGCCGGATGGCCAAATGGGGCGCAAAACGGTTGAGCAAATCCGCGCATTCCAACGTGATCGTCGCTTGCCAATTACCGGCACGCTCGATAACGCCACGCGCGTTGAAATGGGTCGTTAAAAAGCGCTTTTTTTCGGGAGATAATCCTGAAAAATGCCTTAAATTGCGCCGCAGGTTTTATCGCTAAAACAATAACGCCTGTGGGAGGCCTCTGCAAAACTGCGAATCAACAAAATATAGTCAGAATTGCGTCATTCCGACGAAGGTCGGAATCCAATTTTCTTTCGTAAAAACAAACTCTTAACGATTGCGTTTACGAACGGAATTGGACCCCGGCCTTCGCCGTGGCGACGAATAATCAGTTGTGCAGAGGTCTCTGCGGCGTACTTATTGCGCTTTTTCTGAGCGCATGCGAATCGCCTCTGCCAATGTCCACACTGCCGAAGCGTAGAGTCGCGAGCGGTTGTAGCGGGTAATCACATACCAATTGTTGTAAGCCAAATAATAGCGTGGGCCATCCCGTTCTTCGAGCAACAACACCGCCGCTTCGCTCGCAACGTCCACGCCCGCCGCAGCAGGCAAACCGAGCTCAGCAAACGCGCGTACCGGCTGGCGCAGGCTTAAGCCCCCATCAATGGGTGGCAGCTTGGCGGTATCAAACCCCGTAATTTCGCTCCACACGGGTTGCCCGCTTTGCCAACCGTGGCGAACGAAATATTCGCCCACGCTACCGATAATATCCGCTGCGCTGCCCCATAAATCCACGCGGCCATCTTCATCAAAATCCACCGCGTAATTGCGATAGCTGCCGGGCATGAACTGCGGCAACCCCATCGCGCCTGCGTACGAGCCTTTTGCCTCGAGCGAAACGTTTGGCGTGCTTTTGTTGAGCAACAAAAAGCTCTTCAACTCACCACGGAAAAAATCCGCGCGGCGCGGGTAATCAAACGCCAACGTCGCCAACGCATCCAGCACCGAAAACCCGCCCGTCACCCGCCCGTAAAAAGTCTCCACGCCGATAATCGAAACGATGATGTTTGAAGGCACGCCGTATTTCGCCTCCGCTTTTTGAAGCAATACTTTGTGTTCTCGCGCAAACGCCACGCCCGCCGCAATCCGCTCTTCGGTGGTAAAGCGCGGGATGTATTCGAACCACATTGCCGGTTTGCGCATTGGCGCGTCCATCAACTCAATCACCCGATCATTCCGCCGAACTTTGGCAAAAAGCGTGTTCAATGCGTTCGCCTCAAACCCATGCTCGCGCACCATCTCCGCAATAAACGCTTGCACGGCCGGATGCGCAGCGTAACCCGGGGTAAGCGGAGCGGCGGTTTTCTTTGTAACGTTAGCGCGTTTTTTTTGTTTTTTCTTCGCAGGCGCGGCCTCGCTCCCGCTCGCGGCCAGCGTGAACGCAAACGCGATTGCGCAGGCGACGAGTTTGGAAAAGGTGGAGCGATTATTCATGGCTCGGATTAGAGCACGCAAGCCTTATGCGTATTTTTCGCAAAGATGATTCGTGATGTGCTCCCTCCGCCAGCGCGGAAGGGCTGGGGAGGGCGCGCGGCGGAGGCGAGAAGGCCCAGCGCGAGCCAACATTTTCCCCCTCCCAACCTCCCCCCGCTGGGGGGAGGGGCGTGTGCAGCGGAGCCACCTACCAAGTTCTTGGGATGTTCAGCGGCCTTATCCGCGTCTAGACTTTGAGCCTGTGTAGTTACGCGCAACCCTGATCGCCGCAACGCACATTTCAAAACACAACCTAACAACGATTGGAGAATTTGCGATGAGACAGATTGAACCTAAATGTCCGGGGCGTTCCTGGAAAGCGGGGCGGGGCGCACTCGCCGTGCTCTTACTGAGCGCTTCGAGTGTGTACGCGCAGAGTTACAAAGCCGACGCCCTGCTCTCAGTAGAAATGAGCCGAAGCGCTGTTGTAGAGAAAATCACCAGCGCGTGGCAAAAAGAAATTCCCGCCGCGCAAGCCCAAGGCTTAAAAGCCAAGCTTTCTGCCCTGCGCGCAGACCAACTGCTCGCAGCCAGCTTGAGCGGCACGTTTGATGGCGTGCTCGAAGTGCTCTCTGCAAATGGCGCTGTTGCAACGCTCCACGCTACGCCAAGCCTTGGCTCTGCTAACAGCT
>JANMDS010000245.1:0-8782 GCA_031376405.1 Betaproteobacteria bacterium | reverse complement strand
CTAGTCGGAACGGGTGCGCCGAATCTTGACCGCCTTTCTCCAAACCTTCATCATGTCGGTATGTCGCAGAAAGTCTACATTCGTGTTCTAGCCGCCGCCTTGGTTGTAGCCAACCTCGCGCAGCCGTTGGCGCACGCCCAGGGCTTTTTTGGCGGTATTAAGCTCGCTACACCGAGCGTTGATGGCAGTGCTGAGAAGGCAGGTGAAGCGGTTGAGCAGCCACTTTTTGGCAAAAAATCCGCACAAGACGCGCTCGCACTCGGCTTGCGTGTGCCCGCTTGGGAGCGCACGCGCAATCTGTTTTCCACCGAGCAAACCTCGCTTTACGGTGGCGTTAAAACCCAGTCTGGCTTAGGTTTTGGTGCCGCACTTTCGCAAGTGCGCCCAGCTTTGGGTACCGCGCCTGGTACGGTAGCTGCGCAATCCAATCCGTTGCCCCTTGGCATGCTCTCCAGCACGCTTGGCCCCGCGCTCAATCCGGGCAATGTTGGGTTGGACGTGTATTCCTCGTTCGATGTCTCAAACCGCGTTTCGCTTTTTGGCCGCTTAGGCTATGAGCGCAACGAATCGCGGCCGTTGTTGGGCAATGAGGCACAACTCATTTCGCCGTTGTCGGGCACTACGGTTAAATCCGGTCAGAGCATGAATTTCGGCTTGGGCATTCGCTTCGATGTTTCCCCCTCGCTTGGTGTGCGTGCGGAATATAGTCGCGGCCTCAAAGTAGAGCGCCCTGAGTTTTCGAAAGAAACTGAGCAAGATACGCTTTCCCTCGGCCTGCGCTGGAAGTTTTAATAGCGCGGTTTCGCATTGGCATAATGCGAACATGATTAAAGTTGTTTATCTCGCCCGCTTGCGCGATGCGCTGGGCACGTCTTCTGAGCAAATACCTGCGGCGCAAACGGTGGCCGACTTACTCATTATCTTGCGCAATCGCGGCGGGGTTTGGGCGGAAGAATTGGCAGAAGGCAAAGCCTTTAAAGTGGCCGTAAACCACGCGCTGGCAAACCCTGCCACCGCGCTCAAGTCGGGCGACGAAGTGGCCTTGCTGCCGCCCGTCACCGGAGGTTAAGCGCAATGCCAGTGCGCATACAAACAGCAGATTTTGATATCAGCGCAGAAATCGCAGCGCTGCGAAAAACGAACCCAAAAATCGGCGCGGTGGCAAGCTTTGTAGGCGTTGTGCGCGATATGAACGAAGGCGATGCCGTCGCCGGTATGTTCCTTGAACACTACCCAGGCATGACCGAGCACGCGCTGCAAAACATCATTACCGATGCCCACGCCCGCTGGGATTTTTTCGATTCGCTCATCATTCATCGCGTTGGGCAGCTCGCGCCCCTCGATCAAATTGTGTTCGTCGCGGTGACAAGTGCGCATCGAGGCGAGGCGTTCGATGCCTGCCACTTCATCATGGATTTTTTGAAGACTAACGCGCCGTTCTGGAAGCGTGAATCCACGCCAACTGGTGAGCGTTGGCTGGATGCGCGCGTGACAGACGATGCGGCGGCGGCGCGGTGGAAGCAGTGAGCGAATAGCGAACGTATGAAACGTATCGCACTGGATTGGGGTAGTTCACGTTTAAGAGCCTATGCGGTGGACGGACCCGGCAACGTACTAGATACGCGGCAAGCGGAGGCGGGCGTATTTACCATTCGGGGCCACGCATTTGAACTTGCGCTACGCGAACTCATCGGCGATTGGCTCGATGCGCACCCGCATATTGAAATCTGCGCAGCGGGGATGATCGGCAGCGCAAATGGGTGGCGGGAAGCGCCCTATGTTGCAACGCCCGCATCGTCGCACGCCCTGCGCGAAAGCGTTGTGCAAATTCCGTTTAAAAAATCTCAGCATGTTTTGAAAGTTATCCCAGGCGTTCGCCACGGGGCGGGCGCGAGTGTGGATGTCATGCGTGGCGAGGAGACGCAGATTTTTGGTGTGTTGCCTGCAAGCGGCGATGGCGTATTTTGTTTGCCCGGCACGCATTGCAAGTGGGTCATCGTTCGGGAAGGCGCGATTGTTGATTTCCGTACGCACTACACCGGTGAGCTTTACCAGTGGCTCGCGAGCCAGAGCAGTGTGAGCAAAGTGATTGAGGCCAGCGCGCCATTTGATGCGCAGGCGTTTGATGAAGCCGCAGCCCAGGCCGCGCAGAATCCGAGCGATTTGCTGCACCAACTGTTCGCATTGCGCGCGAGTGTGGTCGCGCGCGAGCGGTCCGGCGCGCAGGCAGCGAGCGCAGCGCAGGGGTTGCTTATTGGCTCTGATGTGGCCAATGGCGGGCAATACCTGCGGCGCAAAATTGGTACGTTTTCACAATTATCTCTCGTAGGTAGCTCGGTCTTGAATGCCCATTATGCGCGCGCGCTCGCAGCACAAGGCATTGCCAGCGTTGAGCATAATGCCGACGCAACCGTGAACGGACTGAGTCGTATTTTGAGTAAACCAGCGTAAAGTAACGCCATGAACGCAAACACACATTTAGTAAGAAGTCTGCAACCGGAAATCGCAGTGCAATCCATCCCTACCGACGAGCGGGTCTGGGTGCCACAAGCGCCGAACGTGTGGTTTCGTCCGCTGCTTTTTAACACGGTGAGCGGAGGTTGGTGCAACGTGTTACGGGTACGCAAATCCGGCGTGCTCTCGCGACATCGTCACCCGATGGCGGTGACAGGCTACGTGATCAAAGGTAGCTGGCGCTATTTGGAACACGACTGGATTGCTACCGAAGGCAGTTTCGTCTACGAACCGCCAGGTGAAGTACACACGCTGGTGGTACCCGACGAATGCCCCGAGATGATTACCCATTTCAATATTCAAGGCGCGATGATTTATTTGGATGCAGACGATAAACACATCGGCTACGAAGATGTGTGGACGAAAATTGACATGTGTCGCGCCCATTACGAAGCGGTGGGCTTGGGTGCGGCGTACGTGGACCAATTCGTTCGCTAAGCAATGAATGCTTTCATTGCCATCGCAGTGGGTGCTGTGCTCGGCGCGTGGAGCCGCTACGCCCTTGCGCTCGCTTTCAACAACGAAACGGGCAACTGGCCGCTAGGCACGTTGCTCGCCAATGCCATCGGCGGGCTGCTTGTTGGCATGTGTGTAGCATTTTTTTCGGCCCGCACTGAGCTTGACCCCGCTTGGCGACTGTTCGCTATTACCGGCTTTTTAGGCGCGCTCACCACGTTTTCAACCTATTCGGCGGAAGTGATAAACCTTTTGCAGCGCGGGGCGTGGCTCTCTGGGCTGGGGCTGGCTTTGGTGCATGTAATCGTCTCGCTTACCCTGTGTGCTGCTGGGCTTTTTCTCTACAAAAACCTGTTTTCGTAATCCTGGAAATTTTTCACCATGACTGATACCGTAAAAGCCTTTCGCTTCCACAAAGTAGGCGGCCCAGAAGTGCTGCAATTTGAGCGCCTGCCGCTCACGGCACCAAGCGAAGATCACGTTCAAATTCGCCACACCGCCGTTGGCGTGAACTATATCGATACTTACCATCGTACGGGGCTTTATCCGTTGCCATTGCCATCAGGCATCGGTATTGAAGGCGCAGGCGTGGTGACAGCGGTGAACGCGAACGTGTCGAGCCTCAAAGTGGGCGATCGCGTCGCCTACGCGGGTGGCCCGCTGGGCGCGTATAGCGAAGCGCGAAATATTCCCGCCCGCCAGCTCATCAAAATCCCCGATGGGGTAGACGACAAGCACGTCGCCGCCGGTTTTTTGCGCGCGCTAACTGTTGAGTATTTGTTTAACCGCAGCTTCCCGCTCAAGGGCGGCGAGACGGTGCTGTTCCATGCCGCAGCCGGCGGGGTTGGGCTCTTGGCCTGTCAGTGGGCAAAAGCCATTGGCGTGAACTTAATTGGCACGGCAGGTAGCGACGACAAATGCGCGCTCGCGCTGGCTCACGGCGCCAAGTACGTCATCAACTATCGAACCCAAAATTTCGTAGAAGAAGTAAAGAAAATCACGGATGGAAAAGGCGTTCCCGTTGTGTACGATTCAGTGGGCAAAGATACCTTCCCAGCCTCGCTTGATTGCATTTCACCGTTCGGCCATTTCGTCAGTTTTGGCAGTGCCTCGGGCCCCATTGATGCGTTTAATTTAGGCCTACTTGGCCCCAAAGGCTCGCTCTATGCCACCCGACAAACGCTGATAACGTACATCGCGGATCGCACGCGCTACGAGCACATGGCGGCGAATGTATTTGCACTCATGAAAGCAGGCAAGCTTGATCTCGCGCCACGACAAAGCTATTCACTCGAAAACGCTGCCCAAGCCCATTTAGATTTGGAAGCGCGCAAGACAACCGGCGGGATGATTCTGTTGCCCTAAAAACCCTTAATACCTGCGGCGCAAAAACGGCATTATTTTGGAGATATCTCCCAAAAAATGGTCTTTTTGCGCCGCAGGTATTTCCCCTTTCCGCTCCCACACGCACGACAAATAAAATAACAGCATGAAGATAACCGTATTTGGCTCCGGCTACGTTGGGCTCGTTACCGGCGCGTGTTTGGCAGACGTTGGGCACGATGTCATTTGTGTAGATGTGGATGCACAAAAAATCGCCATGCTCAACCAAGGCAAGGTTCCGATTCACGAGCCAGGACTCGATGCGATCATCGCCCGCAACCAGGCCGAAGGGCGCTTGCAATTCACCACCGACGCACCGCGCGCCGTGAAGCACGGCGAGGTACAGTTCATAGCGGTGGGCACGCCGCCAGGGGAAGATGGCAGCGCGGATTTGCAATATGTGCTGGCCGTAGCCGATACCATTGGCGCACACCTCAATCAATACGCGGTGGTGGTAACCAAATCCACCGTTCCCGTTGGTACGAGCGACAAAGTGCACGACGCGCTCGCCAATGCCTTACTACAACGCGGTGATGCCTTTCCGGCGTTTTCCGTGGCAAGCAACCCAGAGTTCTTGCGCGAAGGCGCAGCCATTGCGGACTTCATGAAGCCCACGCGCATCGTGGTTGGCGCGAAAGAGGCTCGCGCCAAAACGTTGCTCGACGCGCTCTACGCCCCGTTCATTGCAACAGGGGCAGCGATGATCCACATGGACGTGAAGAGCGCCGAGCTCACCAAATACGCCTGCAACGCCATGCTCGCCACGCGCATTAGTTTTATGAACGATTTGGCGAACCTAGCCGAACTGCTCGGCGCGGATATTGAAAACGTAAAGCAAGGCATCGGAACCGATTTTCGCATCGGCCCACATTTTTTGAACGCAGGCTGTGGCTATGGTGGGAGTTGTTTCCCAAAAGATGTAAAGGCGCTCCTGCGCACGGCGAGTGAGGTGGGCTACAGCTTGCGCGTAGTAGAAGCGGTTGAGCGGGTGAACGACGATCAAAAAAACGTATTGGGCAAAAAGATCGTTGCCCGCTTTGGAGAAAATTTAACGGGAAAACACCTCGCGATTTGGGGGCTTGCCTTTAAGCCGGATACAGATGATATGCGTGAGGCGCCTTCGCTGGTGCTCATCGATTTTCTACTGAACCGTGGCGCAACGCTCGCCGTGTACGACCCGGTCGCGATCCAAGAAGCCGCTAGGATCCTCGGAATCCGTGCCGGATTGCGATATGGGGTCGGCGCAGTAGATGTCGCACAGGGCGCTCACGCGATTATCGTGGTAACAGAGTGGAGAGATTTTAGATTGCAGTCATTGAGCGATGTTAGAGCGGTGATGAAGCAATCGGCGATCTTTGATGGTCGAAACTGTATTGACTCAATCATCGCAAATGAACTTGGGTTCGAATATATACCTATGGGCAGAACACGAAATTAACTCCCGCGGATGTTACGCCGATACGCGCCAAACGCGCCTAGGAAACTGAGATACAGCGATTCGCCCGAGCCGACAACCCAAACCACTTTCTCCGATCTGATTCTAAAAATTAAAAATTGACTACTGTGTTCGTTCTGCTAGATGTAAGCATCGCATTGGCCACTTTTATCGCCTGGAGCCCATCCTCTCCTGTTACTGCTACAGCTCGAAGTCCATTAACCGCATCGCGAAAAGCTTCAATTTCTGCTCGTAACGGTTCGCGTTTGTGTACAACATACCGAATCATTCGCCCCTCGGATACGCCACGTAACACGGCGAATTCGTCGCTACGTTCGTCAGTCGTTGCACCATTTTCAAAGTATGTTAAATCTTGCGTCAAGAGGTTAACTACAAACATGCCACGCTCGCCGGTGACGGTAAGCTCCCGAACCTTTGTGGGCGTGAGCCAGTCAATCGACAAGCTACATACGGCACCATCGCTTAGCCGAAGCGTCGCCCGCACTAAGTCCTCGTGATGTTGGTGTACGCGTTGATTCGTTTCGGCGTGAACTCGAACGACGTCACAACCGGAAACAAATCGAACTAAATCGATATCGTGAACCGCAAGATCAACAATAACTCCAACATCTTGAATTCGCGAAGGAAATGGCCCTTGGCGTCGAGCCTCTATGTGAAGCACGCGACCAAGCTCTCCAGCGCGTACGCGTTCTCTCAGCGCAAGCACTGCAGGATTAAATCGTTCAATATGTCCAACGGTAAGTTTTACTTTCGCTGCATCCGCCGCAGCGATCAACGCTTCCCCTTGTTCTGGGGTCGGAGCGATCGGTTTTTCAAGAAATACATGCACGCCCGCACCGATGAGTTCACGGCCTACCGCGAGATGGTGCGCTGTAGGAACCGCGACGATAGCGGCATCTAATTGTGTGCCGCTTAGCAACTGGGAAACAGAGTCGAAGCTCGGGACGCTGAACGTTCGACTGAAGTTCTCACGAGTCTTTTGGTCGGCGTCAACCACAGCGCAAAGCGAGATACCTTCAGTATCTGCCGTAACACGGGCATGATTCTTACCCATTGCTCCCAGGCCGATGACAGCCAATCGAATAGGATTACTCATAGTGCGTTTACAACTTCTACTATTCGTGATCGGTCAGCGGCGCTGAGCCCTGGGTGCACTGGAAGCGAGACTACTTCTCGGCACATGCGCTCTGCAACCGGTACATCCGCGCCGTCGAATCCAAAATCGATAATGTGCTTTTGTTTGTTTGCTGGGATTGGATAGAACACCGCAGACCCTACTCCATTTTCATTTAGTGTTTTCACCGCCTGATCTCTATCTCCCGAAACGATTCGTATCGTGTATTGATGCCACACGTGTTCGCTCTGTGAGCAAATCGAACTTGTAGCGCACGATTTATTTGGGAACGTTGGCAACACGACGCGTGCGTTTGAAATGTTGGCGTTAAAGAAAGCCGCATTTCGCTGACGACTCGCGATGATTTCGTTCATCTTGTTCATCTGAGGAATGGCAATGGCCGCGTGCAAATCGCTCAATCGAAAGTTATAACCGAGCATTTCGTGGTGGTACCGCTGCCGCGAGCCGTGTGCCCGTAGGAGCTTGCAGCGATCCGCTACTAGGTCGTCATTGGTGGTGACCATGCCACCCTCGGCACAGTGAATGTTTTTCGTTGCGTACAAGCTGTAGCATGCGGTTGCCAACTCGCCGAGTCCCCTGCCCATAAAGCGCGCCCCAACCGCTTGTGCAGCGTCCTGGATAACGGCAAGGCCGTGTTTGGCAGCGATCGCGTTAATTTCCGCCATATTGGCAGGCATTCCATACAAATGGACGGGTAATATTGCCTTGGTTTTTGGCGTTATGGCCGCTTCAATTTTCGCCGTATCGATATTGAAGCAACAAGGTAAGATATCAACAAAAACAGGCTTTGCCCCCACAAACAGAATGCTGTTCACCGAGGCCATAAATGTGAACGGTGTCGTTATAACTTCATCACCTTCTCGAATTCCATGAGCGAGCAGTGCGACATGAAGTGCTGCTGTGCCGTTTGAAACTGCAATCGCGTGTCGTGCACCAGTTTTTTCCTGAAACTGCCCCTCAAGCTGCGCTACACGGGGGCCCTGCACGAGCATCCCTGAATCAAGAACAGCATTAACTTCGGCACGTTCTTCTTCGCCGATAAAGGGTTTTGAAATAAGTATCATAAGTTGCGCTCTCTGCGCTCACGGGATTCAGAATTTACCGATCAACCAAGTCGTTCACTTCGGTCGGCACAACTGCATTTCGCATCGTATCCAATTGGTTTTTTGCTGTTGCGTCGTCCACACACGCAAACGTAACCTCTTATAACCGCTGGATTGCCCACTACAAGCGCAAAATCCGGAATGTCTTTCGTAACTACACTACCGGCACCAACCATTGCCCACTTGCCGATCGTTATTCCGCAGCGTATCGTGCAATTCGCACCGATGCTCGCACCAAAACGGATCAGAGTAGGAGTAACTGTCCAGTCTGACGCTAGTTTCAGCTTCCCGTCAGGGGTTATGGCTCTTGGAGCCATATCGTTTGTAAAGCAGGCGTGGGGGCCCACAAAAACTCCGTCTTCGATAGTTACGCCCGAAAAAACACTGACGTTATTTTGGATTTTTACTTGATTGCCGATCGATACATCGGAGTCCAAATAAACCCCTTTGCTTACGACGCAGTTTTCTCCGATGACCACGCGCTCACGTATCTGAACCCAACTCCAGACTGTCGAGCCTTCCCCAATTTTCGCGCATTCGGCGATTTGAGCAGATTTGTGAATCTTCATAGGTTTGTTCCAACGAGTGGCACAGTCAGGTCGCTATCGCGCAACCAGTTTGAAGTCAGAAAAAGTCCCTCATCAAGCGAGACACGCGGCCACCAACCTAAGTTGGAGGAGGCTTCCGCCGGAGACGCACAGCGTCGGCGAACAGAGTCTATGCTGCGACTCGGTG
>JANMDS010000028.1:0-10909 GCA_031376405.1 Betaproteobacteria bacterium | reverse complement strand
CGCGCTCTGGATTAGCATCGCCCTTATCAATTTTATTAATCACCACGATCAAAGGCACATTGGCCGCCTTAGCGTGGTTGATCGCCTCAATGGTTTGCGGCATCACACCATCATCGGCGGCCACCACCAAGATCACGATATCCGTAGCCTTTGCGCCACGGGCGCGCATGGCCGTAAACGCTTCGTGGCCCGGCGTATCTAAGAAGGTGATCACACCCTTATCGGTTTCGACGTGGTAAGCGCCAATATGCTGCGTAATACCGCCCGCTTCACCACTCGCGACGCGCGCTTTCCGAATTGCGTCGAGCAACGATGTTTTACCGTGGTCTACATGCCCCATCACTGTAACGACAGGCGGACGGGTTTCGGCGATGGAATCGGTCATCGTGGCGGCCGCCAATAAACCAGCATCTGGGTCGTCCGCTTTCGCTGCTATCGCTTTGTGGCCCATCTCTTCAACCAAGATCATCGCCGTATCTTGATCGAGTACTTGGTTAATGGTCACCATTTGCCCGAGCTTCATCAGTACTTTAATGAGCTCTGCGGCTTTGATCGACATTTTGTGCGCAAGCTCGGCCACCGTAATGGTTTCCGGCACGGACACATCCAAAATTCGTGCTTCCGCTGGCGCTTGCTCTTCTTGCTCGTGCCGGTCATCGCCACGATGCCGCCCACCGCCTGCGCGGGGCGCCTTCCAACCGGTCGCGCCGCCAGATTCGCCACGCGTTTTGAGCGCACGCTTACGGGCTTCGTCTTCTGACCAAGCACTACCTTTTTTGTCTTTTGCAGCTTTATCACCAGGCTTCGCAGGCGTTGCCGCGCCGCCGGTCGTCTTTTTGCGATGCAACGTGGTGTCGCCAGGCTTTTTAGCTTCACCCGGTTTCGCCGCTCCAGAGGTCGCCGTCTTTTCAGCCGCCACCTTATCGGCTGCAACCTTATCTATTGCCGCCTTACGCGACGCTTCGCGCTCCTGCTTCTCTTTGATTTCACGCTCTTGCATCGCGCGCAACGCCGCGTTGCGATCTTCCTCTTTTTTACGTGCAGCAATTTCAACATCCGACAATACGGGCCGTGGTGCTGCGCGGATAATCTTCTTCTTTTCTGGCGCGCCGTCAGATGCGGGCGCGGCGGGAGCTGAAGTGGTCGCGGGTGCAGTTGTTGGCGAAGGGGTCGCCACCGGCGCAGCCGTCGGCACCGGCGCTTCTGTAGGAGCGGGGGCTGGCGTAGGCGCAGGTGTCGCAGCGGGGGCAGGCATCACGGTCGCTTCCGGCGCTGTGGCAGCAAGCGCTATCGGAGCATCTTCGGTCACCTCGGAAGGCGCGATTGATTCAACCGCGGCGCTTACCGATACATCGGGCTTAGCCGGTGCTTCACGTTGAATGATGACACGCTTTTTCTTCACTTCTACCTGAACCGTGCGGGCCCGTCCAGTGGAGTCGCTTTGCTTAATCTCGGAGGTCGAACGGCGGGTGAGCGTAATTTTCTTGCCGCCCACTTCCGCTGTTGCCCCATGCGATTTGCGCAAATAATCTAAAAGTTTGGTTTTGTCGCTCGCCGAGAGCGTGTCGTCAGCAGCGTTCGCACTCACTCCCGCAGAAGCCAATTGCGCAAGCAATTGTTCTAGTGGGAGCTTAAGCTCACCTGCAAACTGTTCGACAGTTGTTTTTGTCACGTTTCTCTTCTCCCGCCCTCTACGTTAGGCAGCGTCGCCGCTGGTCCAATGTTCACGTGCTTTCATAATTAGCACGCTGGCCGCATCGTTGCCCATGCCCGTCATTTCTACCAATTCGTCAGTGGCCAAATCGGCCAAATCATCGCGCGTGTGAATGCCTTTGCTGGCTAAGGTGCCCAGCAAGTTCGCGTCGATGCCTTCTAACGTTTTCAAATCTTCTGTTACTTTATCGAGCGACTCTTCACGCTGGATTTCAGCGGTGAGCACCGCATTGCGCGCGCGATTGCGAAGCTCTTCCACGGTTTCTTCATCGAAGCCTTCAATTGACATCAACTCGGCGACAGGAACGTAGGCAACCTCTTCGAGCGTTGTGAAACCCTCCTCGACCAAAATTTGCGCCACTTCTTCATCTACATCGAGCTTTTCGATGAAGACTTTCATGGTTTTTTGTGATTCTTCTTGCTGTTTTTTCTCTGAATCGTCGGAGGACATCAGGTTTAATTTCCAACCCGACAATTCGCTTGCGAGCCGGACGTTTTGCCCGCCACGGCCAATGGCTATAGCTAAATTTTCATCGTCTACCACCACGTCCATGGCGTGCTTTTCTTCATCGACCATGATGCGCGAAATTTGCGCTGGTGCCAATGCGTTGATTACAAACTGCGCTGGATCTTCGGAAAACAAAATCACATCCACGCGTTCGCCTGCGAGCTCGTTCGTTACCGCATTAACCCGCGCGCCGCGCATGCCGATACACGTACCTTGTGCGTCAACGCGCCGGTCGTTTGATTTCACCGCTACTTTGGCGCGGATACCAGGATCGCGCGCGGCGGCTTTCATTTCGATTAAGCCTTCTTCAATCTCTGGCACTTCGAGCTCAAACAAGCGCTTAATAAACTCCGGCGACACGCGCGAGAGAATGAGCTGCGGGCCACGGGCAGTGCGGTCTACCTTCGACAAATAGGCACGCACACGATCACCGGGGCGTAAATTTTCTTTTGGAATGAGCTGATCGCGCGGGATCACACCTTCAATACGGCCTGACTCCACAATGATGCTACCGCGATCAATACGGCGCACCGTGCCGGAAACCAGCGAATCGTTACGTGCCAAAAATTCATCGAGCAACTGCTCGCGCTCAGCATCGCGAATGCGCTGTAGGATCGCCTGTTTCGCTGCTTGCGCGCCAATGCGGCCAAACTCGGGTGCAGCCAAGGGCTCTTCAATAAAATCGCCTAGCAAAGAGTCTTCTTTGATCTCCACAGCCTCTCGCACCATCATCTGGTTGTCGGGCTCTACGAAGTCATCATCCGTTACCACCGCCCAGCGGCGGAAGGCTTCATACTCGCCCGTTTCACGATTGATGACCACGCGGGCTTCAATCTTGTCGGAATGTTGGCGTTTGGTTGCTTGCGCAAGCGCGTTTTCCAGCGCTTGGAACACAATTTCTTTGGGCACGTTTTTTTCACGCGCCAAAGCGTCAACCATCGTTAGCATTTCGCGGTTCATTCCGATATCTCCACTGACTGCATGTTCAATTTACCTTTGAGCGTTGCCCGTTTTAGATTCGCGTAGTCCACTGCATACTCCGTTACTTTTTCAGCCACTTTTTCAGTGGACTTTTGAGTAACTTTTTGCGACGACCCTTTCGCGCCCTGCTCAGTTATCTGCAACACAAAACCATTTTCGTCTGCGCTAGTGAGCTGCGCATCAAGCTGCAACCGATCATTTACCGGCGCTTTGAGCCGCACCGACACCTCTTCGCCTACGAAGCGGATGAAATGCGCAGGCCGCGTGAGCGCCCGATCAATACCTGGGGAAGAAATTTCCAGTCGGTCGTAATCTACGCCTTGCAAATCCAGCACATCTTGTAGCGCGTGGCTCACCGTTGCGCAATCTTCAACCGTAATGAGCGCGCGATCCAAGCGGTCGATAAAAATCCGCAAGGTGCGCCCTTTAGGGGATGTCTCGATTTCAACGAGATCAAAGCCCAGCGGCGTTACGATTGATAAAACGGTGGAATCCAAGCTATTCAAAGCAAACCTTCAATACAAAAGCAACCTGCGCGGCACCAACTGCCACTCGCGCAAACTCCATTTGGGGAAAGCCGCAAGATAGGGTTGCATCGCAACGAGCAGAGCGCTCAGTAGCAACACGCCGCGCAACCAAAAAAAAATGGGCTTGCCGCCCATCTTTTTCATTTGCAGTGAGTATACCGCGCTTTTACCGCTGGGCGCAAGGACAATAAGGCCGCGCATTACAAATACCTGCGGCGCAAAAACGGCTTTTTTCAGGAGATATCTCCGAAAAAATCGTGTTTTTACGCCGCAGGTTTTAAAGCTGTTTTGCTGGGGATAAAGCGTGTGCTCGAGCCTTCCAAAGCGCCCATGGACGATCAACCAGTGCTTCATTGGTGTTCATGGTGGCCGCGGCTTCTTCTTCGGACATATACGTAATCTCCCCCAATTGCGCGCTTTGAATTTGTAGTTTTGCATTGGACTCAGCCCAAATCGCCCGCGCAACCGCGAGTTTTAAGCTCGGCCCCACCGCAGTGCTACCGTGTCCTCGCATGAGTACGAAGTGCGCGCTGCCCAGCGTGCGGGCTAAATCAGCGCCAAGCGCGCGGCTGCGGATGAGCAAATCGCTACGCTCTCCGGCGAAATCCCGAATTTCAAAATTGGGCACGCCCGCACCCAAAAAACCGCTCATATGGCAAATCGGGCGCAGCCCGGCTTTGGTTACGGAAAACGGGATGATGCAAGGTGAATGACTGTGCACAATAGCCATCACATCTGGGCGGGCTTGGTAAATCTCGCTGTGAATGTAGCGCTCCAAATACGTTTTGCGCCCGCGCGCATCTTGCGGCTCGCCTTCGTAATCGCACTCCATAATATCTTCGGCTTTCACCGTAGCCGGCGCAACCGAGCGGGAAATCAAAAATCGATCCGCCCGCTTGTCATGGCGCACGCTTACGTGCCCGAAGCCATCCACGATGCCCTCTTGGTAGAGGATGTGATTGGCGAGGACAAGCTCGTTTACGGTATCAAGGCTGGCGCTAGTGTGAAGCATCTTGCGTATCTCTCTTTGTTTCTGTTTTTATAGTGAACAACTCAATAAATACCTGCGGCGTAAAAACGGCATTTTCCAGGAGATATCTCCTAAAAAACGCCGATTTTGCGCCGCAGGTATTTTCAAAAAAACGCCTTGCAAACACTTACTACCCTGAATACCCAAATTCCGAGGTTTCAAACATCGTAGGGATTTCGTTCGGGAAATCGGTGGGGATCACGTAGTCTTCCAGCACCACATCGCGCAAGAAAATTTCAATTAGATTCGGATCGAACTGCGTGCCTGCGTGGTAGGCCAATTCATCGCGTGCAAACTGCACCGTCCAAGCCCGTTTGTAGGCGCGCGAATGGGTCATCACATCGAACACATCCACAATCGACACCATGCGCGCTTCAATAGGGTTTACGTCTTCAAACAGTTTTTTCGGATACCCTGAACCATCCCATTTTTCATGATGACCTTGCGCGATAATCCGCGCCATTTTCACCACTTCTGCCTGCGAAAACCCGAGCAAATCCACTCCGATGTTCACATGCTTTTTAACAATTTCGTACTCCATCGAGGTAAGCTTTCGCGGGGCCAACAAAATTCGATGCGGAATGCCCAGTTTGCCCACATCATGTAACCGCGCCGCCTGCCCAACGAGCTTGGCTTTGGTTTCGTTCCAACCCATCGCAAGGCCAAATTTGTACGTTAAAAGCTCCACGCGCGCGCAGTGCTTGCCCGTCTCGTCATCCACCAACGCCGCCGCCTTCGCCAACTGATCAAAGAGCTCCCCTCGCTCCGCATGGGTAAGCTCATTGAATCGCCGCATGCGAAGCCGTGCAGCGCGGTCGTCTAGGCTGCGTACCCAGGAAGTGTCTACGCTCTCTTCTATTTCTTCTACCAGACCAGGCACAACCTTGCCGCTTGCTTCGGCTTTTTTGACCGCTTCAATGCTTTTTTTGATCTCGTGCGCTTTGAAGGCGCGATCCTCCGGTGATTCCGATGCGTCTTCGTCACCAACGATACCGACTACGCCCCGAGCCGCTTTCTTCATGACTAGTTCGAGTTTCTCGATTGTTTCGAGCGCCTTCGCGATATTGCCTACGTGTTCGTACACGAGTAGCAGCGCGTGTAGCGCATTGTCGTAATAAAGGTTTGCATCTTCCGCGTGACGAACTGTTTCAACTAGCCGCGAAATCCCGTTATCAATCAACCCGGCATGCACTTCGCTTACCCCCAATGCGATCGAAAAATTAATTTCTATCGCTTTGTTTCCGCTGGGTATGAAACTGCGAGCCTCCCCCAGCAGCTCGATAGCTCTTTTGGTGTCGCCCGCTTGAGCAAGCGCGATTGCGTGCCAGCAATAGTAATGAAGGCGATTAAGTAGATCAATGGGTGAACTGGGATCTCTAGCTGTCTGGGAAACCTCCGCTCCTGTATCGAGCGCAGCTTTAAGTTTGCCAAGAAGAGAATAGTTGTAAATGAGGTTGATTTTTGAGTGGAGGTGAGCGACCCGACCATCTCGATCTGTGTGAGTTTTCGAGCGCTCTACAACATCCGACAGGGAGTCAAGCGATTTTCTTAAAAACCCCGCTGCTAAAAGAAACGCCGATCTGTTTGCCTGAATTTTGTCGCAGAGTGAGGCGGGAAGATTTCCCTGCTTCGCAAAGGCAGCAGCCTGATCTATCACCAAAAACGCGAGATCATATTTCGAAGCAAAGTTATATATGATGGCGATCCGCATGTGCGCTTCCGCTTGCAGCCGAAAGTCATTAGTCTTTCGGCTTAAACCACACGCTTCCACCATCAGTTCGGATGCCGTCGAAAGATCGCCGGCTTGCCATAGCTCGCGCGCTTGAACCATTAGAGCCTCAGCACGCTGCGACAAGGAGTGTTCCAAGGATAGAGGTTTCGAGTTCATTTTCGTTGCAAAGCTAAGGTTTACACGGCCGGATTAGACTAACAAATCCACTTCATGCGGAATGGTTTTTTCAGCACCACTTTTCTCTGCATCATACACACGTACGAAGAATTTTTGATCTTTTATTTTAAATAAATATCCATTAGGAGTAACAAAAAATGCAAACATCTAACATCGAGATTCAATCTTCCGAGCAAGTAACTGCAGAGGTAAATCCTGTTGGCGAGGAAGCTGCCGCGACTACTATTCGCTTTTCCGAGCTCCAGTATGCTGGCGGTGGGCATGTTGGTGTCAGCTGGTAAAAAGCGCTTGTAAGTCCAACAAAGCTCGCCTCGGCGAGCTTTTTCTTTTGCAACTTTCAAAATTTGACTTACCCGAAATCAACTCGGTACGCTTCGTCAATATTCGGTAGCGTAACCTTCAAATATCTCCGATAATCGGGAAACACTTAATGCAAATTACATATGCAGAATGTCGTCAAAAAGCATCCGCTAACTTTGCAAATCCTCAAAAAACACTGATTTATCCAATTCGACTGACCCGCTTAGCATTTTTTTTTTGAGACCTCCCCCAGCAAACGAATGCCTTCGAGCCAAAATCGTCCGTAACCCAACTACTCCGGCTTGATATTAATTGCCCGAATCGTTTTGCTAAACCGCTCCGCTTCAGCCGCGAGTTGCTTAGCCAAATCCTCCGACGTACTTCCAATCGTTTCAACACCGGAGTTCAACAGCGTTTCCGTGACGTTTGCGGATTTCACTGCGCTGGCAATGTCTATGGCCAATTGCTTTATCAACGCGGTAGGCGTGCCAGCGCTGACCATGGCGATGGTGGTGGGCGCGAAATCAAAGCCAGGCACGCCGGATTCGGCTACGGTGGGCACTTGCGGCTGGGTGGAGAAGCGCTGACTGGAGTTTTGTACGAGCAGCTTAACGCGACCCTCTTTTACGAACCCCGCAATCGCGGGCAACGCGGTGAAGAGCACTTGCACCTGCCCGCCCACAAGCGCGGGCGTAGCTTGGCCCATACCTTTGTAGGGAATGTGAACCATGTTTAAACCCAACGCGGCGGACATGGCTTCCGTACTCAAATGATGGGTGGAGCCGATGCCGGACGAGCCATAAGCCACTTTGCCAGGGTTGGCTTTGGTGTAGGCGATAAATTCGCTAAAAGTATTCGCGGGGAGCGAAGTGTGCGCAGTGAGGAAAAGTGGCGCGCGGGCGAGCGCGGTTACGGGCACGAAATCGTTTTTCGGGTCGTATTCGAGCTTGGCGTAAAGCGCAGGGTTGATGGTGAACATGGAGCCATCGGTTACGAGCAGGGTGTGCCCGTCTGCCGGTGCCGCTTTTACAGCTTGCGCGGAAACCGTGCCGTTGCCGCCGGGCTTGTTGTCCACCAACACTTGTTGCCCCCACTTTTCCGAGAGCGCTTTGGCCACGACCCGCGCGACCGTATCGGGGAATCCCCCCGGCGGATACGGCACGACTAACTTAACAGGCTTGGTGGGGAACGCGGCAGCGGTGGTGGCGAGCCCAGCGGTGAGCGCGGCGGTGAGCGCGGCGGTGGCTAACGTTTTGATGAAATACATGGGGATCTCCTCGTTTTCATTTTGAATCAGATTCTATTTCGGGTTCGGTGTGCAAAAGCGGATCTCGGGTGAGGTCCTTCACCAGATGGGCGAGTCGGTCGCTGGGAACGCTCTGGCGCCGGTTGTTAAAAATTGGACCTTGTTTTTGGGCAGCGCGTTTCATAGCGTAACGTCGGCATCTGTGTTTGCCGATTTGAGCAGTGCAACGCAGGCCGCAACGGTTTGCGCGCTCCAGCGACCATCGTAGCGCGCAGGCGTTTTGTTGCGCAACACGCTTGCCAATTCATCGATCACTTCTTGCCTTGCAATTGGCGGAGCGGCGATGGGCTTGAACTTTGCACCGGCTTCACTGTAAACCCAAATGCCTTTTGGGGTGACGCGCAGCGCTCCGCGTTCGCACGAAATAATGAGTGGGCCAAAATGCTCGTGGGCAATTGGCCCATTGGGCGTTTGGGCTGCGTTGCCCACAAAACCTCTGGCGTTTTTTGCAGCTTCTTCATCGCTTTGGTTTTGCGCGAAGCGGACGTGGGTTTTGGCGAAAGCATCGGGGACGCTCGCGCCGCCAAGCTCGGTGATTTCATCACACCAGACATCAGAATTAAACGTTCCGTATCCGCTGTAAGTAAGCGTTGCAGTCGCTCCGCAGCCAAACCACAGGAGCGCGCTATACGCACCTTCGGTACTGCGCCGTGCATCCCAATCGCCGGTGAACGCGCGCACGCGCGCAATTGGCGAGCCTACCAGCGCGCGCACGATATCAATTTGGTGCGCGGCTTGACTGAAAATAACGCCGCCGCCCAGCGCGGTGATGAGCTCCGCCGCGCGTCGAGGACGATAAAGAAAATCGGTGTAGTTAAGCGATTGCACCATACGCACGCGGCCTAGCACACCGGCTTCGAGAATTTCGCGTGCGTGTTGTATCGGCGTATCGAAACGGTGGGAGTGACCAACCAGCAGCATCACGTTTGCGCGCACGCACGCAGCGATCATGCCCGCGCACTCCGCTTCCGTGATCGCCATTGGTTTTTCCACCAGCACATGCTTGCCCGCGCGCGCAGCGAGTTCGGTATGCTGAGCGTGCAGTTCGTGCGGAGAGGCGATGTAAACCAGCTCTACCTTTGCATCGGCTACCAGCGCATCTACTGTTTCGTATGCGGGTAATTGGTAGTGGTCAGCGAATGCGGTGCGCGCCACTTCGCGCGGGTCGCACCCAGCAACGAGCTGCACGCGCGGGTCTTGCGTGAACGCAGGCAGCATGAGCGTGAACGCCCGCCCGAGGCCCACTGCGCCGATGCGAATGGGGCTGTTGCTGCGTGGCGCCGTCATTTAGATTTTGAACGACTCGTAGGTAGAAGGATGAAACAGTGCGTTCACAGCCATCTTTTGCGCCGAGAGCCCTTGCGCGTGATGATGCTCAGCAAAGGCGTTCAAAGTGGGTAAGTTTGACTCCACCCCATACGACCAATAATCTTCACCCATCAAACCTTTTGCGGCTGCCAATTGCTCTTCAACAAAAGGCAGGGTGACCTTCGTTGCGGAGGTATCCGCAAGCTGTTCCAGACCCACGCGCTTGGCTTCGGCGAAGGCTTTATAAAGCGTTGCGGGCAGCCAAGGATGTTGGGCTACGAGTGATTTACGCACGCCCACGACATGCATGATGGGAAATATACCCGTACGCAGGAAATAATCTTTGGCCGCAGCAGTCGGATCATCGAACAACCAACCGACGTTTTGCTGGGCGCGGGCCACTGCGTTCGGGGGGCGCGGCGCCATAAAGCCTTCGATCTCGCCTGCGGCAAGTAAATCGGAAATGGTGCGATCGGGGCAATCTTCCACGCGCACATCGCTTGGCAGCGCGAGCGGGATTTTCTCCAACCGCCCTGGCGTATCAATGCCACCACGCACCCACGTTACATCGCGGGGGTGCACGTCGAATTCGCTTTGCAAGAGCGCGCGGGCCCACACGTTTGCGGTGAGCTGGTATTCGGGTAGACCGATGCGTTTACCTTTCAATTCACTGGCGTGTTGAATCTTATCTTTGCGCACCCACAAACTAGTGTGCCGAAACGCGCGCGATAGAAACACGGGTATGGCAATGTACGGGCATTCGCCGCGCGCGTGTTTGATTAAGTAGCTCGAAAATGAAAGCTCAGAGACATCAAACGCTGCGTGTCGCATCGCGCGGAAAAACATTTCCTCCGGTGAGAGCGCGAGGAAAGTAGGCGCAACGCCATCGATCTGCACTCTGCCATCCAAAAGCGGGCGGGTACGGTCGTAGTCGCCGAAAGCGAAGGAGAGTGAAAGTGAATGCATGGTTTTTTTGCAGTAAAAGGTTACAACTTTAGGTTGCGATAAAAACTTTCAAGGAGGAGGTACCGTGAAGCGGTGGGTCGAATCTAGGCACTGCTCCGAAATCTCTGCACGCGTAATTGGAACTGGAAATCACGCTTAATACCGTCATTCCGGCGAAGGCCGGAATCCAATTTTGTTCGTAAAAAAGAGCTACGACATGTGTGCGCTTCCGAACGAAATTGGACCCCGGCCTTCGCCGGGGCGACGCTGCGCAAGTTGCACGGAGAACTGTTTCCAACCATGGTGTCCTCACAATCCTATCGCCGCCCATTCGTGCCTAAGCGTTGAAAGCACTTGCGCTTAAAACCTGCGGCGCAAAAAC
>JANMDS010000220.1:0-6219 GCA_031376405.1 Betaproteobacteria bacterium | reverse complement strand
CCCATGTCGAGCTCATGCCCGGTTGCTCGATCAAGGAGTGTTACATCCACCGCCATGCCGAAGGAGTGAATCGAACCCCGTTCGGGCTCGGCCAAATACATTTGCAAAGGTGTGTTGGCAAGCGTTGCCCAAAGCGCTTCTTGTATGCGCTGCGGGCGAAGCGCATCGAGCACGCAAAGTTGCCAGTGCGGGTGGTGCGCACGCAGCCATCGGGTGGCAAGGTTAAGTCCATCCGCCGCCTCCGCCCGCAACCACGCGCAGTCTAATCCCAGGTATACCGGCCGTCCGACAAAATTGTTGGGGCTCGCGTAGCGCAAGTCCACGCACACATCGGCGATATTTGACAGCCGGACGAACTGCGGATGGCTTGCTACTGCTTCGCAGTGAATTGGGTTTGGGGGCATGCATTTTTCATGTTGGGACTAAACAACTATTTTGCGTCACAATGCACAGGATGAAACTATTTCATCGTGACGTACTGGCTAGGTTTAGCACCTTGAAAACATGCAAAACGCTTCAATACCCGCGGCGCAAAAAACAGAGCATTTGAGATTTATCTCCCAAAAATGAGCTCACTTTTAGTCCCCGCCTACGTCAATGGTGAGTTCACCACCAGCGGCGAAACGTTTATCAAGCGCAACCCGATCAATGGCAACGTGAGCGCTCTGGTTGCCGAGGCCGATGCAACACAAGTTGATTTTGCAGTGACTGCCGCGCGGCAAGCCTACGCCGCGGGTTGGGGGCACAGCACCACCGCCCAGCGTAGTTTCGCGCTCCACCGACTGGGTAATGTCATGGAGGCTCGCCGCGAAGATTTAATCAAGGCCATCGTTTCGGACACGGCGTGCGCCGATGCGCTGGCGCGCACGATGGATGTATCGCGCAGTATCAGCACCTTGCGTTTTTATGCGGATGCGGTGAGCGTCGCCCATGACGAAGCAGCATTCACCCCAACTGGGGATGGCGCGGGCGCACAAAGCTTCACGCGCCGGAAATCGCTCGGCGTTGCGGGGATTTTGTCTGGCGCGACGCTACCGCTTTTCAGCGCGGTTAGTAAGCTCGCCCCCGCGCTGGCGTGTGCCAATACCGTGGTGTTGAAACCCTCCGAATACTCCCCTGCTGCGGCGGTGCTGCTCGCGCAGTGCGCACACGAAAGCGGGCTTCCCCCAGGCGTGTTGAACGTTGTGCACGGCTACGGGCCGCGCGCAGCCGGTGCAGCGCTGGCCGGGCACGCCGATTTGAGTGTGCTTGCCTTAGTGGGGCGCGCCGCCACTGCGCAGGCATTGCGTGCCAGCGGGGGGGCGCGTAACGCGCGCGAAGTGTTTGAGCTTGGAGGCAAGAGCATCGCCATTGTGTGCGCGGATGCGGATTTCGGTAAAAGCTTGGCGGGTGTTTTTAAAGCTGCGTTTTTTAACGCGGGGCAGATTTGCGGATCACCTGATTTAGTGTTCGTAGAGCGCTCGATATTTGCAAAGTTTATAGAAGCAATGCGCGCGGCGGCATCGCGCCATCAGCTCGCGCCGATGGTTTCTCCCGCACACCGAGATCGGGTGCTTGCGCACGTTCGCGCCGCCCGCGATCTCAATGCTACGGTGGTGTGTGGTGGCGGCGTACCAAAACTAGGCGGCGAGCGGGACAACGGCTACTACTTGCAAGCGACCATCATGAGTGGTGGCGAGCCCGATGCGCTCGCGTTAAGCGATGAGGTGTTCGGCCCGTACTGCCATGTGCTGCCGTTCGAGCGCGACGCCGATATCGCAGCATTGCTTGCGAAGGCCCCGCCGCTGTACGCCTGTTCGCTCTGGAGCAACAGCTTGTCGCGCGCGCATGGTTTCGCGCCACAGCTGCGCGCGGCAACGGTTTGGGTCAACACCTGGCTGTTGCACGACGCGCGCGCGCCACGCACCCTGGCCAACCCGCTTCAGCGTGGCAGCGAAGGCGCTCGCTCGATGCTGGAGGCGTTTTCAATGCAGACTAATGTTGTAATAAAAACCTAAAACACAATTAAGGCTTAGCGCGTAATTTCCGAAATGAAATGGTTTTTAGCGCTGCGCGAAGCCCGCTGAATTCACCCTCGCGGGCATAGCGCGAGCGCTCAAGCGCTACTAAAAAAGCCTTCACCCGGGTCGCTTCTGGCTCGGGTGCAGCAGCGACGACTAGCTCGCGTGCCACGCGCGGCGTAACAGCTGGCGGCAGCGCAATACCCGCTTTGCGCGCGCGTTTGAGAAAAAGCAGCCAAAGCGCTTCGCCAGCGTCAAGTCGCTTACGCCGCGCCGCGCGCTCTCGGGCCGCATACAACCCGATGGTAACCAATACCCCGACTACGCCGAAAAGCAGCATCACGCCGATGGCCTGAATCGGCTTGAGATCGCCTAAACCAAACTGATCCAGCGCGCGCATCTGTTGCGAGCGGTCATAGCCCAAAAGCCACGCCGTATACGCATGTTGTCCTGCGTCCCACGAATGCCGGAAGAACGTGAGCAGTGGCTGATCTTGCCACGAACTAAAGCCTTCCCGCTCGCCCGCCGGCAGGGCTGCCGTTAGGTCTTGTTCGATACGCGAAGGGGCAATCGCGGCGGTCGGGTCAACCCGCACCCAATCTTTATCGATGAGCACCTCTGCCCAGGCATGGGCATCAGATTGCCGCACTACCAATACCTCATTGCGCAGATTGAGCTCGCCGCCTTGATAGCCAGTGACAATGCGCGCTGGTAGCCCGGCAGCACGCATGAGAAACACAAACGCGCTGGCGTAGTGTTCGCAAAATCCTTGTTGTGAATCGAACCAAAACGCATCCACTGCGCTCGCACCAAGCTTAGGCGGGCGCGTGGTGTAACGAAAATTGCGCTCGCGAATATGTTGCAACACGTTGCGTACAAATGCGCGCTTATCGCCATTGGCTTGCGCCACTTGCTCCACAACCCAAGCGCGCGCACGTGGGTTGACATCGCGCGGCAATGGAACCAAGCTGCGCAGCGCGTCGTTCACTTCTGCTGGATAGTGGTCGCGCAGGAGCGACGTGAGCTCGTAGCGCACGGGCTCGCGCACAGGCTGTCGCGCCATCAATTGTTGGGCAGGTGAAAGCGTGGAGGTGGTCTCTAGCGCGCCGCCTTTTGGGTAGGCCCCTGGTACATCGAGGCTAAACAACCAACGTTCGTTGTGTGGGTTGAGCGTAAGCCCGTAAGTCGTCGTCTCCGATACGGCGGGCTTGGCTGGCCACTCCACGAATTGGCCCGTTGGCAATATCGGGCCGCTCTCCCATTGCTCAACGCCGCTTGCGTCCACGCTATATTGATCGAGCACGGGCCCGCGCCAATAGAGCGCAGCGCGGGGAGGCATCGGCCCCACAAATTCGACGCGAAACGCAACCTCATCGGATTTCACAAGTTGGCTGATTTGTCCCATGCGCAGCGAATCGGACAAACCAGTGCGGGCGATTTTTTGTTCGGAGAATCCCCACATCGGTCCAGCTAAGCGCGGGAAAAACACAAACAACACCAGGGCAATCGGCACGCCCAATAGCAAGCGCTTCACAGCTTGTCGCACGTGCGCAGCAATACGGTGGCGATCATGCGCATCATGAATCACATCGAGCAACGCGAAGAGCGCGATGAGTACGGCTAACATGTAGATGAGCGCGGGGAGCTCTTGATGAAAGGTGGTTAGAGCCACCAATAACACTGCCGAGGAACACCACACCACCATCGCATCGCGGCTGCTTTTTACTTCCAAAAGTTTTGCTGCAACCATAACGGTTAACAGCGATACGCCTGGCTCGCGCCCCCATATTCTGCGAAAGTAAAGCGCGATCATTACTTGTGAAGTAAACAAAATCGCGTACAGCGTAAACCGCCAGACTTTCGGCAACGCGGGCGGGGGCGACCACGCGCAGGCGAGTGTGAGCAACAAGCACGGCAAGGCTAACCAGATGGGGATGAAAAATAGCTGCGGCGCAACCGCAAGCGCCGCACAAATCGCCAGCACACGACGGGCCCGTAAGCTCAAAGGCGGCTCAGGCCACTTTAGTGTTTTCATGCGTCAAACCCCGCAAGCGCACGCAAACACTCACCTTTTTGCGAGCCGCTTTGCGCTGCAGGTATTTCAGCGCGGGGCAACGAAAGTCCATAGCGTTCGCCACGATGATGGGCATCAAGTACCCAGCTCGTTAGCGCTGAGAGCCGTGTTTCCACATTCGCTAGATGGGCTGTATGCTGCCACGCTAAGGTCAATACCCGCGGAGAATCGCTGGCCATCACTTTGCTGCGCCAGGCGTGCCCGCGCGCGGCGGCTGCCCACGCGACGCGTGCGAGCGGGTCGCCTTGATGGTATTCCCGTAGCCCGTCTATGGAATCTCCGCTCGGCGAAATGGCTTGCCTACGCGCAGAGGCGTTTTCTTGCTTTGAATCCTGCGGCGCATGGTGCAATGCCATTGCCGGTACGGCAGGCGCAGGGCGCAGCGCCGCAGGGTACACAAACGCTTGCAATGGAAAATGCACATAGGCAAAAGCTCGAATGAGCCCCGTGGGTGCAATGCTTTGAATGTGCACACGCCCAAGCTTGAGCAGCCCGCGCTTTTCGGCAGGCACGTTAAGCACGAGCACGTTTGTTCCGCGTTGGAGGGTATCAAGCATTACCACCGTTTCGCGGGTGGCAAAGGTAATGAAATCGCGTTCACGGTCTGCATCAATCGCGAATTGAAATCGCACCGCATCGCCCGCATGCGCATCTTCAATGGTGGTCGGTATGATGCGCAGGTTCACTAAATTGCGGTAGGCCGCAATGAGCGCACAAATGAGGTAGCCCGCGATTAAAAACGCAGCCAGATAGGCCAAGCTCACGCCGTAGTTCATCCCTACAAGCAGCATGATGAGCCCAGTCGCCGCAACCGTCGCGCCGCGCCCCGATGGTAAGAGGTACACGCGGCGTTGAGTGAGCACGGCTTCACCGTGATCAATGGGAGATCTAAAAAACGCTTTATCGAGGCGAGATTTGAGCGACATTTCAAACGCAATCTAAACCGGCACGGCTTCCACCACGCGGCGTACCGCTTCATCGCCGCCGGGTAGTCGGTGCGAAGCCACCGCGCCAAACACCGCCTGCACATCGTCTGGCGCAACATACGTTTGCCCCGCAATGTAGGCATGAGCGCGCGCGGCGGCGATGAGGGCCAAGCCTGCGCGGGGCGACAAGCCGTGGCCAAAACCGTTAGCGCCGGTGCGCGTGGCCACGAGCAAACGGTGCACGTAGGCAACCAGTGCTTCGGTGGTTTGAACTGCAGTCGCAGCGCGCTGCAACGTGCGCAATTCATCCGCCGAAATTTGCGGGGTGATGCCCGCAAGCTGGGCGCGGGTGTCGCCGGCTAAGAGTAATGTTTTTTCGTGCTCAGCGTCGGGGTAGCCCAGCGATACCCGCATTAAAAATCGATCTAATTGCGACTCTGGTAAGGGCGCAGTGCCAATTTGCTCCATCGGATTTTGCGTGGCGACGACGAAAAACGGATCGGGAAGGGCGCGGGTTTCGCCATCAATACTTACTTGCCGCTCTTCCATGGCTTCGAGCAGGGAAGATTGGGTTTTCGAAGGCGCGCGGTTTAATTCATCAATCAGTACCATCGCGTGAAATACCGGGCCAGGAACGAACCGCATGTGAGATTCTTTGGCGTCCCACATATTGAAGCCGAGCAAATCTGCAGGGAGCAAATCGTTGGTGCATTGCACACGCGCAAACGATAAGCCGGTTAGCCGCGCCAAGCCCTGCGCTAGGGTGGATTTACCCACTCCGGGTACGTCTTCAATGAGCAGATGGCCGCGCGCTAGCAAGCAGCTCAACGCTAAGTTAATGGTGCGGGTTTTGCCAAGAATGAGTTGATCGAGTTGCGCCTGAACGCGCGCGAGTGCGGAGTCATGGGAAGTCATATGCGTATGCTACCAGCATAGGCGTATGACGTAGCGAGTTCGCGCAGGAAAATCGCGTGTTTGCTCAATAGATATCATTGAAACAACAGGCAATCACATAAGAAGCCTCTGCATCACTGGGAGCTTATTTCCAGCGTTTCTTTTTGTCGAGCGGACACTCCATCCTCGACGCAACAGGGTGAAGGGTACTTCATCCAAATGGGCGTGCGTTTTGCGTGTAGTATCGTACAACCGTCGTGTTGCTAGGCACTGCATTTTTCAGAAGATAAATCGTTAAAAGTGCTCGTTTTACGCCGCAGGTATT
>JANMDS010000187.1:0-2305 GCA_031376405.1 Betaproteobacteria bacterium | reverse complement strand
CAGCATCTCCATGCAAGTCGGCTTCTGGCCAACTGGGGAGGCAAATGGGTTGGTAGGTTGACTCATGGCTCAGGTATTTTTATATCCCATTGATTTGGCATATTCGCTTAGCTTCTCTTTCAGTAGTTGACGCGCACGGTGAAGGCGGCTCCTCACCGTGCCGATGGGAATATCTAGGATCTTCGCCATCTCTTCATATTTAAATCCTTCCAGATCACATAGTATAATCACTGTTCTAAAGTCTACCTCCAGTGAATTTAACGCATTGGATATTTCATCTCCAATCATGTCTTTCAACGCATCAACCCGTAAATCAGGAGTGATCTGCCGGTCTACATCTTCTGAGTTATAGTATGATTCTACCTCCTGATAATCAACCTTATTTGGTTCCTTGACTTTCTTCCGGTAGTCATTGATAAAACTGTTTTTCAAAATGCGGAACAGCCAAGCCTTCGCGTTAGTTCCTTTCTGGAATGATTCTACGAAGCGATAGGCCTTAAAATAGGTGTCCTGCACAAGGTCTTTTGCATCATCGCGGTCGAGGGTAAGGCGATAGCCAAAATTATACATGGAGTGAATGTGCGGAAGAAATTCGAGCTCGAAAATCTCGTTCTTCTCCTTGTCAGTATAGTGCTGGCGAATGACATCTTCCTCCATAGGGTTTCAAAAGTAGGTAAAATGAAAGAGAAAGGAATTATTTCAAATGATCTTATAGTTCCTGTATTCGCCTACCCGGCGACCCAGCAGTTGGCTGACAAGCCTTTTTATTCGTTCCCGCACTGCCAGTTTATTTTTCGAGGGGTCGTGATCGAACTTCCAATTTAGGCGCTTGATTCGATCCTGCATCACCTGGGGATGAGTTCCTTCAAAACGTTCCAATGAATCAATTTGGGTATAGTCAAACTCCTGGGCTTTGACAAAATTCTCTTCCATCCACTTATCATCATGATAGAAATGACTAAATGCTTGCTGTTTGCTTTGCATCGCCCGGGGATCACGTACCCATCCATAATGATACATGAAAGCATCTATCATTTTGACATTAAGCTTTTCATTAGGCTTTTTCCTGAAGCCCTGGGCATCGCGATAGGAAAAAATATTTCTATTATTTTTAACTATTCTGATCTCATGCCTGTACCAACTCCATGAACTTCCCAGGTAATCGTAGGAGCCATAGAAATGTCTGTAATTAAACAGAAGGCCCTCCACCCTGACATCATCCTTATATCGTTGCATGGCCTCGACAACCGCAGGGTGATATTGTTCATGCAGGACTTCATCTGCCTGTATGTAAAAGCACCAATCGGCGTCAATTGGTATGGCAGCAAAGGCTTTATCTGTTTCAAGTGCCAGGGTTCGACCACCTACCCGTTGACTGTCATCCCATACCGTTTCAATGATTCGTATTTTCGTGGAACGAATCTGTTTTACGAGCTCCAGGGTAGTGTCATCCGATTTTCCGACCGCCACAATAATTTCATCACAAAGCGGAAGTATCGATGTGATCGCCTCGATCACCGGATAGTCCAGCCGGACAGCATTTCTTACGATGGTAAATCCACAGACTTTCACGATCGAGTCCTGTTGAGTATTCTCCTATAAAGTTTGAAAAATTCTTTTGCTGTATTATTCCACGAAAATCGCCGGGCATATTCCATTCTTGCCAATCTTTTTTCAGGGTTATCTTCTGCAAGACTCTTCAGGACCAGTGCCGACATGTGGTCAGGGTCAAAATTCTCCCAGTAAAATGCATGCTCTCCTCCCACTTCAGTTAAACTACCATATCGACCACAAAATACAGGCTGGCCATAATAAAAAGACTCAATCAATGGTATTCCAAATCCCTCGGAGATGGAGGGGAACACCAGCGCCTTGCCATGCTGATAAAGCCAGATCTTTTCCGGTTCCGATATTTCACCGGTGATAATTACACGGTTTTGCAAACCGAGACGAACGATTTCATCTCTTATGAATTCACCTTGTGGGTGATGGTTATCTCCCGCCAACACTAATCTAAACTCCGTGAGATAATTCATCATCGGAAGCAAGGTTTTAAAATTCTTGCGCTTGAAAAATGTACCTATTGAAAAAATGAAATTGCCATCTGGAGCCCAAACCGGACGCATGGGCAGCTCAGCACTAAATGCAATGCCATTGTGTATGACTTCGATTGGTTTGTTTCGCAGGTTCAATTTCTCACCGGCAAGTTTTGCAGTAAAGTTTGAAACCGCCGTAATAACATTTGACCTGTCCACCAATCTTTGAACTTTTGCTAGCTCCCGCGCAGCCACCTCTTCATTTTTCT
>JANMDS010000134.1:0-8338 GCA_031376405.1 Betaproteobacteria bacterium | reverse complement strand
GCAATACGCGCGGCAATCACTTTCGCAATCATCGCGGGGTTCAATTCGTAGTACGCGGGCAAGAGCCACTCGCCGTGCGGCTTTACCCACTCGCCTTTCATGTCGAACTTGCCGATCACGCGCGGGCGTACATCTTCGCGCCAGTTGTAGAGCTGCTCTTTGAGCTGGTACTCAATAATTTGGCGCTTCTCTTCTATCACCAAAATCTCATCGAGCCCTTCTGCGAACTGCCGGATACCTTCCGGCTCCAGCGGCCAGCTCATCCCCACTTTAAAAACGCGCAGACCGATTTCGGCAGCCAATGTATCGTCGATGCCCAAATCTTCCAACGCTTGGCGGGTATCTTGGTAGCTCTTGCCGGTGGTGACGATACCGAAGCGCGGGCGGGGAGAATCGACGATCATTTCATTTAACTTATTGACCCGCGCGTACTCCATCGCCATGTAAATTTTGTAGTCGTGCATGCGCCGTTCTTGGCCGAGCCACGGGTCGGGCCAGCGGATGTTTACACCACCTTCGGGCAGCGGAAAATCGTGCGGAATAATCGGATTCACGCGGTCTTTATCTACGATCACCGTGGCGGAACTCTCTACCGTGTCGGCCACTGCTTTCATGCCCACCCATAATCCTGAGTAGCGGCTCATGGCGTAGCCGTGAATCCCGAAATCTAAATACTCCTGCACCGAGGCTGGATTGAGTGTGGGGATAATGCAGGCGGAGAAAATGTGTTCGGATTGATGCGGCAGCGTGGAGCTTTTCGCACCGTGATCGTCGCCGGCAATCACCAGTACGCCACCGTTTTTACTGGTACCGGCCATATTGCCGTGCTTAAACACATCGGCGCAACGGTCTACGCCTGGGCCCTTGCCGTACCACAGCGCGAACACGCCATCGTATTTCGCATCTGGATACAAATTCACCTGCTGCGTGCCCCACACGGCCGTGGCGGCCAGCTCTTCGTTTACGCCGGCCTGAAACCGAATATGGTGTTTGTCTAAATGTTCTTTGGCTTTGACAGCGGTTTGGTCTACCGCACCCAGGGGCGAGCCGCGATAGCCAGAAATGAAACCACCGGTGTTAAGCCCAGCGGCAAAATCGCGCTCGCGCTGCAACATCATCATGCGAATAAGCGCTTGTGTGCCGCTCATGTATACCCGCCCGCGCGGGAGGGTGAATTTATCTTCGAGGGATACTTTTTGCAGCGCCTCGGCTAGGGCATCGGCGGCAAGCGTTGAGGGGAGGGCTGTCATGGTGGTACGTCTCCTATTGTGGTGTGCACGCCGGATCGCGGCGCGCGGTACGTTCGAGTGCGTTACGCCTTGTGAGCGAACGATTCGTAATGTTTCAGATTGTTACCGATTCATGCTCGGTACGCAACTCGGACTTTTCAGCGCCGTCCCAAGCGAACGCTGTGGCATAAAAAGCGCATTTTCTGGGAGATAAATCTTAAAAAGTGCCGTTTTTACGCTGCAGGTATTGATGTCGAATTGAGTAAAACCAATTGCTCGGGCGACAACCAAGACCACTGCCCTGGAGCAAGCTCCGCTGGCAGGCGCAAGCGGCCGATCTTCGTGCGGTGCAGGGCTTCTACGTGATTGCCCACGGCCGCGAGCATTCGCTTCACCTGGTGATACTTGCCCTCGGTGAGCGTGAGCAGCATTTCGTTCGCTGCGGTGCGTTCGCAGGCAGCGGCGCGCACTGGCGTAGGCGCGTCGTCTAGCACCACACCCGCTAATAGTGCTTGCACCTGGGCCTCACTTACGTCTTCAGCGCACGTTACCCGATAGACTTTAGGTACGTGGTGCTTCGGTGAATTCATTTTGTGGAGGAATTGCCCGTCGTCTGAAAGCAGTAGCATGCCTGTTGTGTCTTGGTCTAGCCGGCCCACCGCTTGCACACCATTTTGCCCACCTTTAACCGGGCGATTTCTGAGTTGCTCAGTTAACAGCGCATAGACGCTCTGCCAATGGGCGGGCGCGTGGGAGCACTCATAACCTGCGGGCTTGTTGAGTACGATATATGCTTTTTCAACAATCGGCCACTCGATTTCATCGACGAAAACCCGATCGCCTTCGGTGCGTGCGCGGCGCTCACGAATGAGCTGTTCGCACGCTTTGCGAGTGCCAAATCCTTGCGAGAAGAGTAGGGCAGCGAGTGAATCCCGCATTTATTGGCGCCGCAATTTCGATAGTCCATGCACCAAGCCGACAATGATCGCGCCCGTAGCAAACCCTACGATACCTTCCATGCCAATGTTGGTGAACGCACGGGCCATTGCATTTAACGGTGCGGTAAGCGCCTCAACTCCGTGAGCGATACTTGGCACGCCATGCAGCAAGATACTGCCACCAACCAGAAACATGGCCAGTGTGCCGAAAAACGAAAGCGCTTTCATCAACCACGGCGCGAACCACAATATGCCTCGCCCGATCGCTTGCATCGCCGCCCTGGCGCTGCGGTGTAAGTACAGCCCAAAATCGTCAAGCTTTACGATTCCTGCAACGAGGCCGTACACGCCTACCGTCATCAAAACGCCGATGCTCGCTAATACCGTTACTTGCTTCGAAAACGCAGCGGAGGCGACTGTCCCCAGTGAGATGACGATGATTTCGGCAGAAAGGATGAAATCTGTGCGCACTGCACCTTTAATTTTGTCTTTTTCAAACGCAACCATATCGACGCTTTCGTCCGCGTTGGCTTTAATGTGTTTATTGTGATCTCGCGTGACTTTGTGCTTCGTCGCTAGCAGGCGGTGTAACACTTTTTCTGCGCCTTCAAAGCACAAATAAGCCCCACCAATCATGAGCAGCGGCGTAATGGCCCACGGTGCGAAGTAGCTTATGAACAGAGCCAAAGGAACCAAAATGAGCTTGTTGATAAACGAGCCCTTTGCAACGGCCCACACCACGGGTAGCTCACGGTCCGCGTTTACGCCAGCGACTTGCTGTGCGTTGAGGGCCAAATCATCGCCTAGTACGCCAGCCGTTTTTTTTACAGCCACTTTTGTCATGACGCTCACATCGTCCAAGATGGTAGCGATGTCGTCGAGTAAAGTGAAAAGGCTGGTTCCTGCCATGTTGTTACGCGATCAAAAAAAGATTTTGAAAACGAAAACGGCAGCATGAAAGCTGCCGTTCCCTAAGCCACCAATAAATTAGTAGCGGGTATGAAGCACGCTCGATTGTTTCGAATAGTAAAGCGACAAATTTTCGATATCTTGCTTGGAAAGTCCCGCTGCGAAGCCCGACATAATGGCATTTTTGCGCGTGCCATCCTTGTAGCCTTTGAGTGCATGGGCGAGGTAGTCTCTGTGCTGACCACCGATTTTTGGGTATTGGTCGGTGGCGGCATTGCCATCTTTCCCGTGGCACGCTGCGCATACTTCGCCGGCTTTTTTCTCGCCAGCAGCCATGTCGGCACCGAATGAAACAGACACCAAACCTGCGGCGCAAACTAAGGCAAAAATTGACATTATCTTCATAAATTTCACTTCAATTATTTCTTGCTGGAGGCGTAAAACGCGGCTAAATCTTGCATGTCTTTTTCAGACAGGCTCGCTGCAATCGCCCGCATTGACGGGTGATTGCGCTCGCCTGATTTGTACGCTTTAAGTGCGGATACCAAATACGCCTCGTGCTGCCCGCCTATGCGCGGCACCGGAAACACCTCTGGGTAGGCGGTGCGCCAGCCTTCAATGCCATGACAGCCTTGACACATTTGGATTTTCTCTTTGCCAGCGGTGGCGTCGCCTTTGGTTTGTGCCAGCGCTGGGAGGGCAAAGGCAGCGGCGAGGAGGGTTAAAAAATTAAGTCCAGAACGATTCATGTGCTTGATTTTATTGCGTATTTCACAAAGTCCATCATTATAACGGGGTTGCGAGAGAAGGCAAAGTTCGCAGGCGGTGTTTCCCTTTCAGGGATAGAAAAATTCTCAAATACACTCCCCAATCGATTGAAATAAGAACCCACATTTTCGGGAGATAAAGTGTAAGCGAGCAGCCGCCCCATCTTGACGTGGCGATCGATTGGCCGATCAACCGAGCCGATAGTGTGCAAACGGCAGCAACTCATCGATACGACTGTTAGGCCACGCTGGTAGTTTCTCGATCACATCTTTGAGCCACGCCTGCGGCTCGATACCGTTTCGTTTGGCCGTGGCAAGCAACGACTGAATCGCAGCGGCACGTTTGCCCGCACGCTCAGAGCCTGCAAACAACCAATTCTTTTTACCCAGTGCAATCGGGCGGATCGCGTTTTCAATTGCATTGTTGTCAATTGGCAGTGTGCCGCTTTGCGCATACCGAGCCAGTGCCACCCAGCGGCGCAAACTGTAGTCCATGGCCTTGGCCAGCGCCGAACCGTTGGCCGTATTCATCCGCGTGGCGGTGAGCCACGCATTCATGTCGCTCAATAGCGGCTTGGCTTTTGCGTGACGCAACGCCGCGCGCTCGGTTGGGGTGAGATTGGCTTCATCGGCATGCTTTTCAATCGCGTAGAGCGCACCGATGCGATTTAACGCCTCTAACGCAACAAGGGATTTATTCGCAGCGTGTAATTCAAAGAACTTGCGCCTGGCGTGCGCCATGCACCCGAGCTCGATGATGCGTGGGCCGCTCGTTGTGCCGCTCGTTGTGCCGCTCGTTGTGCCGTTTGGTGCGCCGCTCGCGGTGGATTCAAACAACGCCTTGTAGCCCACATAGTCATCGACCATGAGGTGTCCGCCCCAGTCTTGCAGGAAATGTCTGGCGTGCGCACCGGCGCGGCTGGTTTGGTAATCAAACACCACAATGGGACACTGCGTAGGAACCTGCGCCGCAAATATTGGCACGACATCACCTGCGCGCTCAATTTCTGGCTCCCCCACATCGAGCGCGCTCGAACAATACGCCCACAAGTACGCACGTTGCGTTTTGCCTTTGCCGGGTGCTAGCTGCTGCACCGGGGTTTCATCGGCGTGCAACACCGCGCGTTGAAGAAGCAATGCTCGCAATCTATCTACCAGCGGGGTCAACGCCACCCCGTAGCGCCCCACCCACGCCGCTAATGTCGAACGAGCCAAGTTGACCTCAGAACGTGCAGCAATCTGCTCCAAACGATACAGCGGCAGGTGATCGACGAATTTACTGGTCAGCGTCCAGGCGATGAGGCCAGGCGCTGCCATGCCACCGTCGATGACCGCCGCCGGTACGCTCGCTGCTACCACCGTTTCACACCCCTTGCAGGCGTACTGAGGGCGAATAGGGCGGTGGACGAAGAATTTGGCAGGCGTGACATCTAACTGTTCGCTGACATCTTCGCCGATTAACTTCAATAGTGCGCCGCAGGTATTGCAACTGCAGCGTCCTTGTTCATCTTGCGGCAAATCGTGCCAGTGCTCGATGCGCGGCAGGTGCGCCGGTAACGTTTGACGGCCTGCGCCTTGACGTGGGCTGCGTGCGCTGGTGTCGGCGTTGGCGCTTTGCACGGATTGAATCTGCGCTTCGATATCGGCGATATCGCTCAAGCCAGATTCACCACGCATTTCATCAAACAAGTCGTAATGCACCGCAGCAATGGCCTCGCTCGAAGCGCCAAAGCGCATGCGCCGCAGATGGGCTAACTCTAAGATGAGCGATTGGTTCTTGAGCTTTTCTAAACGATTTTCTTCAGCGCTTTTAGTCAGCGTTTCGAGTAACTGCGACACCCACTGGGAGGCCTCACTCGCGAGGGCGAATTGCGCTAACTTCTCTGGGGCTTCACGCAGTAAATCCATGATGCGATTTTATCGAGCGTGTGCGCAATCGCGCAAATATTTCGATCAATGATTCGCACACTTCGCACGCTTATTTATCGCCCCACTCATTGGCTCACTCATTGGCCCACTCACCCCACGCGCCAGTGGGCATTATTTTTTGCGCTCGCCGATAAGCGTTGCCAATCCACCCCTGCGATTAACCAGCGCCACTGCTCTTGGGTGATCTCAATGGGTGCGTCCGCGGGTGCGCCCGTGGGTGCGCCAATGGCCGCGTTCGCTTCGCCGCAGTTTGCAGCCTTTGCGCCAAACACAAAGCGCCCCTTGTGCAATCGGCGTACGGCCAGCCACACCCCAGTGCCGTCCCAGAGGAGTAGCTTCAACCGATTCCGCCTGGCGTTCATAAAGAGGTACGCCGCTCCGGCGCACGGCGATGTGGCCAGGCGCGTTTGTACGAGCGCCGATAGACCATCAGTGCCTAAGCGCATGTCCACCGGCTCGGTAATGAGAAATAGCGTGCTATCGGTTGCGTTTGCCGATGAGTTTGCCGATGAGTTTGCCGATGAGTTGGGTGCCAAATGGTCTAGCACGCTCACAGACGCTGCGTGTTACGCGCACCAAGCGCACCGACCAACGCTGCGAGCCAACGCGGGTCATTGACCCCGGCGATGTCGAGCTGCCAACCAGTGTTGTGCGCGGTGAGCTTGATTTGAATTTCTGGTCCCTGCGTCGCCGCGCTTTTGTTGTCGCGTACTTCGGCGGTATCTAAAGTATTGGTAGTGTGGGTGAATTTGGTTCGTCGTCCATCGCGTACCACGACCGGCACCGCAGTCAACGTGCTCAGCACGCCCGAGACTGCTGCGCGTGGCGGTAGCTTTAGATTTTTACCCGCACTGGCAATCCAGCCGCTAAATGTTGTGGCGTTGATCTTGTTTGCCGCGCAGTACGCGTCCTGCGTGAGTTTGCTGTGTCGCCACGCCTGTACGTGCGCGGCGCGCGCCAATCTTGCCGCTTCCAGCTTGGTCTGTCGTTCGCTCATCGTGTTGTCCATCGAAAAAAACGTAGCTTGACCGATTGACCCGCATTTAAAAAGATGGGGCGGTTGGACGCTTACGATAAAGTTAAAAAAGTGCTCGTTTTACGCCGCGGGTATTTGTGAGAAAGTGCGTACTTTGAAAATAAAAACGGCGATCAAAAGATCGCCGTTTTTGTTCTTTTAATTCATCGACCTATCGTGATCGGCGCAGTGTCCGTGAGCCAAAAACGACGGTTGCCAGCATGAGCATGATTAACATCCAGAAGCTCAGCGTCGGTACGGAAATCGCCTCGCCAATCGATGCAGACGAATTGTTGTTCGACGTGTTCGTCTCGCCACCCGGAACGGATGCACTGCTGGTGAACGAGACCGGACCGCCAGAGGGCATCGGCAAACTCACTGTGTACGCAATTGCGCTGGGTGAATTTGCGGCAACGATCGGGATCGCCGGCCACGTAACGATACCTGTTGCAGGATCGTATACACCACCGTTGCTAGGTGTGACTCCCAGTAGATTTGCAGGCATTTGCAACGTAACCACGACTCCATTTGCGTCAACCGGCCCAATGTTTCCCGCCCCGATCTGTACGGTCAACAGCGCGCCCGCAGCCGGGGCAACACTTGGCAACGTCACCTTGGTGATCATATCCGGACGTCCAGCCACGGTGATGTCGATACGTGCAGTAGTGGATTGCCCTGTGTTGTCGACGATTTCGTAGGTTACGCTATCTACACCTTCGAAATTTGTATTTGGGCTGTAGGTATACGTGCCGTCTTCACACATCGTGATCGAACCGTTCGCGGTTGCAACCGTACACGTTTTGCCAGGCAAGCCGGCAACCGTGCAAGAACTGCCTGCTTTCGATTGATCGCCTTTAACGAGCGCGTTCATCTTGACTGGGCAGGTTGCACCGCCTTTTCCGATCAAATCGCGCACTTTAATGCCGGTGCCGGTATCGTTGCTGGTTACCGGAACAGAGACAGTAATCGGCTTATTGATGGGCGTCGTCGATGCGTCGTTGGTCGCAACCGGCGCACCAGGCGGCACAGCGGTAACGGTAAGCGTTGCGGTATCGCACTGGGTAGCGTTAGGAGCGGGCGCGCAAACTTTGTATTTCACCGTACATGTTCCGGTGAGCGGCACATCGTAGGTTGCCACCCCTGAGCTACTCACAGCTGAGTTCGGGCAGCTGCTGCCTGGCTCCAACGTGTAGTTGCTGCCCGGTGGTACTTGATCGTTTGGCGTGAGCGTGGAAGATTGTCCGATTGCGCCGCTTAGCGCGCTATCGGTGTCATCTACCGCATCAACCAACGAGGTCAGCGCAGCGGCGGAGTTGTTGCCGGTGTTAGCGTCGTTGGTCGCGCTGGTTGCAGCGGTAACCGTCACGCTCGTCGGCGCGGTATTGTTGCCACCCAACGTGCCCGGCATCGTGTAGCTGATCGGACACGTGATTGCGGCACCAATTGCCAGATTGGCAGCTGGCGCGGGTGGTGTGCAAGTTCCTACTGTAACTGGAATTGCATTGCCTGCGCTATCGACCGCGGTCGCAGTACACGTTGCAGCGGTTGCGG
>JANMDS010000132.1:0-3258 GCA_031376405.1 Betaproteobacteria bacterium | reverse complement strand
AAGCATGCAAACCCTGAGAGAGGAAGAACGGGATTGCGATCGCATTGCCGTATATCCAAATGAGCCAACCCACTCGGAGGGATCGAGCCACCAGTATGCTTCCTATGACCGAAAGTGAGGCGACGAAAAGTTCGAGGTTAGAAATCAAGTAGATCGATCCTAAATATATGTGTTGACATATATTCTAAAACACATTAAAAACGCACTATTGCTGATCCTCCTTGCTGCGGTAGTCTTTTTTTGCTGACGCCCCCCCCGCAGCATTCACCCGCCTCGTGCGGGTTTTTTTTGAAACAAATATTTTGAGTGAGCGCGTGTGAAACCAGATTCGATTTCAGTTCTTCTCGGCCATGATGTCAACGGCGGGGCGGCTGTGTCATGGGAGCCAGCCCATCTCGCGAACGGGCACTGTGCTGTGTTCGGCATGAGCGGGACTGGCAAATCCCATAACCTTCGCGGCCTAGTTAGCGGAGTGACCCGATGCCCTGGCGCGATACCACGAATACACGTCTATGACGTTCATGGTGATCTTGAAATGGAGAACGAGTCCGTCGTGTCGTTTAGCGAGCAAACGTCTTACGGCCTTAATCCGCTTGTTGTCAACGAGAACGCCGACTATGGAGGCCCGCGTCGGAGGATACAGGCGCTAATTTCGATCATGAACAAAACATCGCGCGTTCTCGGTCCCAAGCAGGAGTCTGTTTTACGCGCGATTTTGAACGATCTCTATAGTGCCAACGGTTTTCATCAAGACAAGCCAGCGTCATGGTCTTTGCAAGACGGCGTTACACGCAGATTCCCTAAGAAATTTCCAACGTTTACCGACGCGTATCGGTTTGCGCATTCAAAGCTAAAAGCACTCTACCTCGGCGGCGTTTCGTCGCCTGCGGTGACGCTCATTGAGGATGTAAACAAGGCCGTAATCGCGTTGAATCGTGGCTTACGCGAGATTGCGGCCGGAGATAGCGAAAAACAAAAAAGCGTTGATGCCGCGCGAGACAAAGCGATTACGGGATTGACCGATCTCGTGCTCTCATTAAAAACTGGCCGCGAAATCGAGGACGCGATTCGGTACGAATCAAAAGAGGTTTTGAAATCGGTAGTAGATCGGCTTGAAAATCTCAACGCAACCGGAATTCTGAAAGGTGTGCCACCCCCGTTTGATACAAGTAAACCAGTGTGGCGGCGTAAGATCAATCATCTAAGTGGTGATGAGCGCAAATTGTTTGTTTTGCTTGATTTGTACGATCTGTTTTGGGGGGCCGTTCAAAAAGGGTTGTCGGATCGCGTTCGTGAAATCATCGTACTCGACGAAGCCCATATTTTTATGGATGACGATCCTGAAAATCCAATCACCATGATTTCTCGTGAAGCCCGTAAGTTTGGTTTAGCCATCATTTTGGCTAGCCAGACGCCCACCGAATATCCCGATGCTGTCATGTCGTCTATGGCGTGCAAAATTGTTTTGAAGCTCGATGCGCTGTTTGCTGGAGCCGCGGCGCGCAAGCTCGGCGTCGAACCTGCGGCGTTAGATTGGATCGTTCCACGCAAGAGTGGGCTGGTGCAATTCAAGAAGCAAGGCGATGCATCCAATTCGTTTATGAAAACGGTTTTTCAGTAAGATGGCAGTAAACAATAAGGAGTCGGATGGTATTGTTGGTATCGGTATTGCTGTCGTGGCCGTGCTGCTGCTCGCCCCTTTGGTTTACCTGCGGTACGCGTCTCAAGTTACCGCTTTTGTCACGGTTGCATCACAAGCTCTTATCGCTCCGTTCCTATGGCTTGACCAGTACGCATCACTGTGGGATAGCGTGTCCGCGTTCCGCTTGAGTAAGCAGCAGCTAAGTTCCGAGGGTGTACGCGTGATGCTTGCTCAAGCGGGAGCGCCGATGTCCTGGGTTATCTTAGTCGCAACGGTGTTGTTGGCTGTGAGCGTGTTTCGGCGGTCGCTTAAAAGTGGAATGGTAAAACTAGACGGCAAGGGGCTTATTAACTTTCAGGCAAACCATTGGGCGGCAGCGAGATCGATGAAAGATGTCGATTTGCTTGGCAAAGACGCAGAGCATGTCTTTGGGCGTGTTCCGCTTACGCCTGGTGAATTTTCAATTTCTCAACGCATCGCCCGTGATGTGCAATGCGTTCGGTACGACCCGAACACGGGTGATGAAGATTGGTACGACGAAATCGCGCCGGACAACGCCACGGGCGTTAAACAGGCCATTCCGTTCGAACTAATTGGTAAGCAACAGATTTTGCTTATGCGAGCCTGGTTCGACCGTGAGCGCGCACAAACCGTTTTTGTCGAGCAGTTGGGGCCAAAATTTACGAGCTACAAAAAAATGCCACCGCACTACCAAGCGATTACGGCACTTTTATTGGCGCATGGGTGCGGCAAACCGACGCTTGCGAAATCAGTGTCATTCGAGTTGGTCGATCTCATTGGGTCACCGGGCCCGGAATGCAAAAAAGCGTGGGAAGAGTGCAAGGCACATCAAATTGGAAAGCAAATGCTGTCGCTTGCGCGAAACGAACATGCATACAACACAACGGTGCTGCGACGACTTTTGGGAGAGGCCAAACGGCGGGGCGGTAAGTTGCCTGCAATGTTTGTCTGGCTGAAGGCGCTTGATTGGCCCTTGTACGTCATGATGAATGAGGACGGTCGCCGCGTGGCGTGGGCGGAATCAGCAGGCATCCGCTCCCAGTTTGACGCTGAAACAACCCTAGCGAAAGAGAACAAGGAGCGTGCGAGAAATGGCGAACCTCCGATTGTGCTGTCGCGGCCCTATATTGAATCCGCAATCGACGCGCTCAAAGGGTTTTTGGACAAAACGGGAGCAATCGTAACCCAAGGTACGCGCAAATCGGACGCGAGGCTGCTTAAAGAAGTCTAAAGGTATAGCCATACGCATGTATTACTATATACTCTCATGCACAAATCATGTTTTTGCTTGAAGGAGAGTGAAATCGTGTTGTTTTGTTTTATTTAGTTATTTACTAGGAGATCACAATGAAGCGTAGTATCGGTGGACTTAAAAAGCAGTTGGTGCGTGGTTTTACGCTGACTGAGTTGATTATCGTTATCGCTGTTATTGGAATTTTAGGGGCCGTATTAAGTTCGTACTACAACACGGATAAAGCGCGAGCGACGCAGCTTAAAACTGCGCTTACGCAGTATTCGATTGTACCGCTAAAGCCTACATGGCTCGGGACTATAGCAGCGGAGGTTATGAATACCATTCAGGTCAATTGTTTTTA